>DNGT01000183.1 GCA_003486165.1 Desulfobacteraceae bacterium | reverse complement strand
CCCATGGGGCTTGCACCGGCAGCTTATGTCCTTTGGACCCGGGTGATGAAACACAATCCTGAAAATCCCGGATGGCTCGACAGGGACCGTTTCGTGCTTTCAGCCGGGCATGCCTCCATGCTCCTTTACAGCCTGCTTCATCTTTCAGGATATGCTGTTTCCCTTGAAGATATTAAGAATTTTCGTCAGTGGAACAGCAAAACACCCGGCCATCCTGAATTTGGTTATACACCGGGAGTGGAAACCACCACCGGCCCCCTGGGTCAGGGCTTTGCCAATGCCGTGGGCATGGCCATGGCGGAACGGCATCTTNNAAATTGATTTGTATTTACGACGACAATGATATTTCCATCGAAGGTTCCACGGAGATCACCTTTACCGAAGATGTCGCCCTTCGATTCAAGGCCTATCACTGGCACATTCTAAACGTTGATGACGGCAATGATATCGATGCCATATATAATGCCATCCAGGCGGCCAAAGCCCAAACCGGCCGTCCGTCTTTGATTGTTCTGCGTACCCACATTGCATATGGAAGCCCCAACAAGCAGGATACCGCAGATGCCCACGGTGCACCCTTGGGTGACGAAGAGGTTCGCCTGACCAAAAAATCACTGGGTCTTCCGGAGGATGCCTTATTTAATATTCCGGATGCGGTAAGGCATCATTTCACACAATGTGTTGAAATCGGAAGGAAAGCCGAAGCCGTATGGCAGGAAAAATTTCAGAATTACAACAAAAAATATCCGGATATGGCAATAAAATGGGTAGATGCCATGAGCGGATTTCTGACCACCGGATGGGATGAAGACATTCCCGAATTTTCAATTTCGGACGGTCCCATAGCCACCCGGGCGGCATCCGGTAAAGTCTTAAATGCCATTGCCTCGAAACTTCCCACACTCATCGGCGGTTCTGCTGANNCGGGAACACGCCATGGGGGGAATCATGTCCGGCATGTTTCTTCACCACGGCCTTCGGCCTTATGGCGGCACATTTCTTGTTTTTGCAGATTATTTAAGGCCGGCATTGCGCGTTGCCGCTATTATGAAAATACCGGTTATATATATCTTTACCCACGACAGCATTGCTGTGGGGGAAGACGGCCCCACACATCAGCCAGTTGAGCATTTGGCCAGTCTTCGCGCAATTCCGGGAATTACGGTTATTCGTCCGGCTGATGCATCTGAAACAGCCCAGGCATGGCGTCAGGCCGTCAAAACAACCACCGGCCCGGTTGCGCTGATTCTAAGCCGCCAAAAGCTTCCGGTATTAAAATCCAACACAATAGAAGATGGTTTGACAAAAGGGGCTTATGTGCTGGCGGATTGTGACGGCAAACCCGACATTATACTAATCGGTACAGGATCCGAGGTACATATCATTCTTGCAGCAAAGGCACGTCTGCTTGAAAAAGGTGTTGCCGCACGAGTTGTGAGCATGCCCAGCTGGGAACTTTTTGAAAAGACATCTCAAACATACAAAGACCGTGTGCTCCTGCCGGATGTCCGAACGCGTTTGGCCGTGGAGGCCGGTTCTCCAATGGGATGGTGCCGATATGTCGGAACCAGCGGCGCTGTCATCGGCATAAACAGTTTTGGTGCTTCAGCACCGGGCGGTATTGTGATGGAAAAATACGGATTTACACCGGATCATGTTGTAGAAAAAGCCATGGAACTTGTGAAAAAATAATCCTTTTGATAAAATCACCGATTGTAGCAGCTTTAAGATCGGGGAGAAACAATGCATGGATAACACAAAAGAAGAACTGGAGCGTTTAAAAAAAGATTATCTGCTCCTGGAACAGCACTGCCAGGATGAAAAGAAATGCCTTTCAAACGTCATTTATGCTCTGGGCAGGAGTGTTGCGTTGCATGACGATCTCTTGGGAGAATTTGATACCCTTAAGAAGCTGATTGATCCGGGCCGGGAATTGCCTCTTGTTCAGATTGAAAATCAGGTCGAAACGCTTAAAAACAAGATTTTTACACAGGAAACAAAACAAGTCTTTGATAACCGGAATAAGCTGGATGAATTAAACAAAAGCCTGCTGGAGTCCTGCAGAATTATAAAAAGAATCGTGGTTGCTCTTGTGGATGATTTTTACCCGACAACCGGCGAGTTGAAAGCCAAGGCCGATTCTATTGATATCAACTGCCAAAAAGAGACGGCTCAAATGAATTTAGAAGGGCCGGCAACCGCATTTTTAATCTATATCAGGGGACTTAAGAGTAAGATTTCGGAAGACTTCAGATACATCAACAACACGTTTGTTACACTGCTGGACCACGTCAAGGAACTGGAAAAGACATTGACGAGCGAATTCGGCCAGGATGTCAGGCTCAAGGAGATTGAACAGTTCGAGACGAAGGTCAACACCGAAGTCGGCTCCATCGCAGATTCGTTTAATATTCATACCACCATTGATGAAATAAAAAGTACAGTTGTTGAAAAGTTGAAAAAAATAAAACACCTGATGGCCTTAAAAAAGAAAGAAGAGGTGGAGAAGGCTAAGAAAGCCCAGGAAAATATCAACAAACTCAAACAAAGGATCGAAAAAACAGAAAAGGATGCCCGTGCTATGGCCAAAAAAGTGGATTATTTTCAAACGGCCGCCACAAAAGACGGGTTAACAGGACTTTATAACCGTAATGCCTTTGATCGGCGTATCAATGAAGCGCTGAGGATGTTCCACGAGGAAGGACTACCTCTTTCCCTGATCCTTTTCGATATAGACAATTTTAAACGGATTAACGATACCCTGGGGCATGTTGCGGGTGATAAGATTTTACAAAAGGTGGCGCAGTGCTTGAAGGATGCCTTTCGAAAAGGTGATTTCATCGCGCGATATGGCGGAGACGAGTTTGCCGCAGTCATTGAGGGGTTGAACATGGATATCGCGAAAAAGAAAATTTTAGATTTTAACGAGTTGTTTAGCAAAAAACGATTTTTTTCTCACAGCGTCGGAGATGTCAACGTTACGATAAGCGCCGGTATTACCATGTCAAAAGAAGGTGATAATGCAGAGGACTTTATCAACAGAGCCGATAAAAACATGTATGAAACCAAAACAAAGAAACGATGACACCCGGTGATGGCTCCACCACAACCGGTGCTGCACTGAACACAATCAAGCAAACAAGGCAGAATCATTATTGATTCTGCCTTATTTGTTTGCCCCGCAACTCTCTTTTTGTTATTATAACCTAATAAGAAAATCTGGTGAGGTGATTCATGGACCCAAAGGTTAGACAAGCGATTTATCGTGCGGTGGAAAAAGAGCCCTTTGCACGGGCGTTGAACATGGAATTGGTTGAATTGGAACTCGGATATTCTGCAGTGGAGATGATCTATGACCCGTCGGCCATGGACAATATCTATGAACGGGCCCATGGCGGGGCCATTTTTGGTCTCATTGACGAAGCCTTTGAGGCGGCGTGTCAGACAGAAGGGACCATTGCTGTTGCGTTGAACGTGAATGTCACTTATGTTTCAAGTCCTCAATCGGGAAAGCGTTTACGTGCCGAAGCCCGCCAGGTGAGCCGAACAAAAAAAACAGCCAGTTTTGATATCAAAGTATCTGAAAAGGATGGTTCGTTGATTGCAACGTGTCAGGCCCTGGCCTATCACACCGGGAAACCGATACCTTTTCTATAGTCCGCCTTTTGCTTGAACACCGGAGAAACGGTTGGTATGTTAATTTTGTTTTTGACATGCAGGCCATAACGTTTTGGAGATAAAAAATGAAAGTTTCAAAAAATGCCCTCAAAATATTAAGAAAAAGATACTTTGCACCCGGTGAAACCTGGGAGCAATTGTGTGAGCGGGTGGCACATAAAGTGGCGGGGGATGAACCACGACCAGAAGATCGTGGGGAATGGGAAAAAAGATATAAGGATATGATGCTGAACCTTGACTTTTTGCCCAACAGCCCCACTCTGCGCAACTTTGGAAGGAACGAGGGCTGCGGAAGTGCCTGTTTTGTCCTCCCTTTGGAAGACAGTCGTCGGAGCATCTTTAAAACCCTTTCCGATGCCGTGGATGTTCAGGCTTACGGTGGTGGCACCGGAATGAGTTTTTCCAGGCTGCGCCCCAAAGGCGAACACATCCGTTCAACCGGGGGTATCGCTTCCGGACCCCTTTCCTTCATGGAAATATTCGATTTCACCATCGGTGATATTATCCAGCAAGGCGGAACCCGCCAGGGCGCGAATATGGGGATATTGCGGGTGGACCACCCGGATATAGAAAGCTTTTTGGTTGCCAAGGCCATAGAAGGGACATTGAAAAATTTCAATTTATCGGTGGGCATCACGGATGACTTTATGAATGCCGTTAAAAATGACAAGGATTATGACCTGATTTTTNNCGGGAAAGTATACAAGACGCTTCCCGCATCTGAACTGTGGGAAAAAATTGTGGACGGTGCATGGGAAAACGGTGAGCCGGGGATCGTGTTTTTAGATACCATTAACAGAAACAATCCATTGCAGCCCATGGGTGAAATTGAGGCGACCAATCCGTGCGGAGAGCAGCCGCTTTTACCGTATTGCTCATGTAATCTCGGATCCATCAACCTTTCCCAGATGATTAAAGGGGATTGGGTCAAAGGGAATGCAGAAATTGACCGGGATAAACTGCGACAAACGGTGAGGACGGCAATACGGTTTCTTGATTCGGTCATTTCTGTGAACAATTATCCCATTACAGAAATCGAAGAAATGACGCTAAAAACCAGACAGATCGGTCTGGGGGTCATGGGGTTTGCCGATATGTGTATCAAACTTCATATCCGTTACGGATCCGGCGAGTCTATCAATCTCGCAAAAGAGATAATGTCCGACATTTATGCCGTGGCCAATGAAACTTCCATTGAGTTGGGCAAAGAAAAAGGTGTGGCGCCGGCCTATGAAGAATATCCGCTTTCCGGTCCGAAAAGACGCAACAGCACCCTCACAACCGTCGCCCCTACCGGTACGCTCTCTTTGATCGCGAACTGCTCATCCGGTTGCGAACCGAATTTTGCATTCGACTATACCAAGGCATGTCTGGAAGGTGAAAATCTTGACATCGTTCCTGCCGTAGTTTGGGAATGGTATCTAAAGGAAAAAACCGAATCATTGCCTGAATTCTTTGTGACCACAAAAGATGTCTCTATTGAAGAGCATATTATGGTTCAGGCTGCATTTCAGGCAAACGGTGTGGATTCGGGTGTTTCAAAAACAATCAACGCCCCGTTTGATACAGAAAAATCTGAAATTTCCAAAGCANNCGATAAAGACGGGGTTGTTGAAATTTTTATCAGAACCGTGGGCGGGGGCTGTGCGGCCAATACAAAAGCACTTGGAATACTCTTGTCTTACTGCCTCCGGGCCGGTGTATCGCCCGAAAAAATCATCGGTTCGATGAAATCGATTCACTGCCCG
>DNGT01000155.1 GCA_003486165.1 Desulfobacteraceae bacterium | reverse complement strand
ATATCAACATCGACCGGTTCTTGGTGTCATTTATGCACCGGTGAATAACGTTTTCTATTTTGCATCTGAAGGTTTTGGCTCTTACAGACTAAAAAACGATAATGATTTTGATCTCTTAAATGACAAGGCTTCTGAAATCGAAAGGGACAGCGTGTTAAGGGACATAATAAAACATTCCGATAAATTGCCGTGTTATGACACACCATTAGATACTCATGATTCACAATTGGTCATTGTGGGCAGTCGTTCTCACCCTTCAAAGGAGTTTGAAGCTTTCGTGAAAACCATGAGGAAGCAGCATGCGAAGATAGAGGTTATTTCGTCCGGCAGTTCTTTAAAGCTGTGTCTGGTGGCTGAAGGCAGGGCAGATATATATCCCAGACTGGGACCGACGATGGAGTGGGATACTGCTGCCGGTCAGGCTATTGTAGAACAAGCAAATGGCAGTGTATTGAATTATGAGACGGGTGAACCGCTGCAATACAACAAAAAAAACCTTTTAAATTCTTGGTTTATCGTCAAAACTCAACGGAACTCGTGATTTCCGGACGGACACTTCCGTTAATTTGTTCATCAGCTGAATCATACGAAAAGGGGTTATAGCATTGTCTATAACCCCTTGATTTCACTGGTAGGCGGTACTGGGATTGAACCAGTGACTTCTACCGTGTGAAGGTAGCACTCTCCCGCTGAGTTAACCGCCCGTTATTATGGCTTATCTACATTTTCCTTTAATTCTTTGCCGACCTTGAAAAAGGGTAGTTTTTTAGAAGTGACATGAATCTGGGCGCCGGTTTTTGGGTTTCGTCCCGTGTATGGCTTGTAATGTTTTACCGAAAAACTTCCAAAGCCTCTTATTTCAACCCGTTCACCTTTTGCAAGTGTTTCTTTTAATGAGTCGAAAAACGTATCGACAACCTTTCCAGCATCTTTTCTACTAAGCGCCACTTTGTCTTTTAAAGCATTAATTAAATCGGATCGGTTCATAACGACTCCTTAATAAGAATAAATCGTTGAGTCATATTGGTTAGCATTGTTTCAGGTCGCTGAAGGATATTCATTATTTATATAGGTATTAAAAAAATTTAAGTCAAGCACTTTTTAACATATTTAAAACAACGTCTTAATCCATATTTTCTGATGCCGCATCGCTGAGTTCAGAAATTTCTTTTGGTGTTGGAAGATCCTCAAGGTTTTTTAGATCGAATACTTCAAGAAATTGTTTTGTGGTTGCATAAATATGCGGTCGGCCTGGAATCGCCTTTCTCCCCAAAATCCGCACCAATTTTCTTTCAAGCAGCATGCGAAGAATCCCTCCGCAATCGACACCCCGAATATGTTCTATATCACTACGAATTATAGGTTGTTTATAGGCGATAATGGCTAGTGTCTCAAGGGCGGGTTTGCTAAGACGCAACGGTTTGGGTTGAATAAGCCGTTTAATCCATTCTCTATATTCCGGGCGTGTACGGATTTGATATCCACCGGCAACTTCGCGTAAAAAGAATCCCCCTTTTCGGTTTTCATATTCAGATGACAGTTCGGCAAGGGCGTTTTGAATTTCTTTTTTACCATCCAGAGTAAGGATATTCTTGATACGATCGATCGTAAGCGGTTCCTCGGCCACCAGAAGGAGGCTTTCGATAATGTTTTTTATATCTTCCATTATAAGTAAAAAAGTCTGATAATGCCGGTTTGAGTATTCTGGACAATATTAATCAATGAGAGCCTGACCATTTCAAGAATTGCAAGAAATGTAACGACAACTTCACTTTTATTGGTATTTATTGGAAAAAGCTCATTAAATGTTACTGATTTCNNCCTTGCGATCAGCTCATTGGCCGCCGACTTCATTTGGAGGTATTCTTCAAGTGGTTTGACAATCTCAAGTCGAGGATCTTCATCGTCGGTTTCTTCTTCATGAACCGGGAGGAGCATTCTAGATTTAATTTTCGTCAAGGTAGATGCCATTAAGATGAAGTCACCGGCAACATCTATGTTTATGGCTTTCATCCACTGAAGGTATTCGAGATACTGTTCTGTTATTAGTGCTATGGGGATATCATAGATGTCCACCTCATGTTTTTTAATCAAATGTACCAAAAGGTCCATTGGACCTTCGAAGATGTCATCAATTTGGACTTTATAGAGTTCTTCCTGCATATCTATCATCTTGTTTTGTCAGGGTTATCATGGGCATACTTTATATTTTTATGGCCGCTTTAACTTCTGCCATGGTTTGCCGGGCGACCTTCCGGGCTTTCTCGCATCCATCTTCAATAATTTCATCAACAAGATTTGGCCGAGTTTCATAATATGCTCTCTTTTCACGCATAGGTTCAAGGGCGTTAATCAGATGCCGAGCCATGATCTCTTTGCATTCCACACACCCGATTTCAGCGGTTCGGCATTCTCGGTTTATTCTTTCGACGTTTTGGCTGTCGCTGTAGAGCTTATGGAACTCATAAACATTACATACATCGGGATCGCCGGGGTCGCTTTTTCTGGCGCGTTGGGGATCAGTCAGCATTTTGGCAACTTTGGCGCTAATTTCGTCGGGACTGTCCGACAAAAAAATGGCATTGTTATAACTTTTACTCATTTTACGTCGGTCGATGCCGAGTATTTTGGGGGTTTGGGTCAGAATCGATTCAGGTTCCGGAAATACTTCGCCGTAAAAATAATTGAATCTCCTTGCGATTTCGCGTGTGATTTCGACGTGTGGCACCTGATCGACACCAACAGGTACGCCATATGCCTTATACATAATAATGTCAGCAGCCTGGAGCACCGGATAGCCAAGGAACCCAAAAGTGGAAAGATCCTTGTTGCTGAGTTGAACAATCTGGTCTTTGTAAGTGGGGTTGCGCTCCAGCCATGGAACCGGTGTTATCATGGAAAGGACTAAAAACAGTTCAGCATGTTCCTTGATGCGTGATTGGATAAAAAGCGTACTTTTATCCGGCAAAAGACCGGCACTCAGCCAGTCTATTAACATGTTTCGGACATATTCTGCAATATTTCCGGTATCTTCATAGTCACTGGTCAGAGCATGCCAGTCGGCAATAAAGAAAAAGCAGTCATAATGTTCTTGCATGTTTATCCAGTTATTAAGTGCGCCATGCAGATTGCCAAGGTGAAGTGGTCCGGTGGGACGCATTCCGCTTAATATCCTTTTTTTCCCTGTCATTTAGAATCTCCTCTGCCGCAAATTTAAGTGTCTATTGAACACTCTCAAATTATCAGTTTATATTGCAAGTGTTCCGTATGCCAGATCAGAAACATTGATGATCAATTCGGTTTTCACTATCTTTCCAGAAAAATATTGAACATCGGGGTCAAAAAAAATGAAAGTAATTTATCCAGAAGATTTGTTAGAAGCAAGAAAATAATGATGANNGGACCAAATTAATCACCACACTGTAAAAGAGCATAGAATAAAGGTCCAGAATAAAAGGGTTGAAGATGGATGTTTGCCATAACCATTTATAATAGTTCAGAAGCTTAAAGAAACCCCCCGATAAAAACGCGAGTATAAAATTGGCCAAAACTCCAGCCGTGGCGACATAGATTGTACTTTTACGAACATCCCTAAAATAAGAAAAATTGACCGGAATGGGCTTGGCATAACCAAATATTATCGGAGATCCGGTCAATTTTAACATGAGTGGCAAGAACAACGATCCAAAGAAATCCAGGTGTTTAATGGGGTTTAACGTCAATCTCCCCGCTTTTTGTGAAGTATGATCTCCCATTCGTAAAGCGATATATCCATGCGCAACCTCGTGTATAGTAACGGAAAATAAAAGCGGAACGATCATCACAACCATCTGATTCAGGTTTATATTACTGAACATAATCTTTTACAAAGGCAAGTTCTTCACTGCGTGTTTTAATACGACCATTTAATTTACCATCAAGGACAGCCTCCAGGATTTCACGGTAGATCGGACCGGGTTCGAG
>DNGT01000112.1 GCA_003486165.1 Desulfobacteraceae bacterium | reverse complement strand
AGACCATTTATGGATGGACAATAGATAAAAATACTTTACATATATATTGTAATATTATAGTAAGATCAGTTCTTGTTTTTGAAAAGGAGAAATAATCATGTCCAGAATGTGTGAAGTATGCGGGAAAAAGCCCCTCGTTGGCCACAATATAAGCCATGCTCATAATTTAACAAAACGTCGCTTTAATCCAAACCTTCAGAGGATAAGAACATTACAAAAAGGAAGGGTTAAAAAGATGATGGTTTGTACCAGCTGTATTAAATCGGGGCATATTGTTAAAGCACCATAATTCGAACAGGGTCTAACAGAGACCTTTTAAAAAGGCTATAAAAAACTAATACGGATCATCAGTCAATTCTTCTGACATCCTGAATATGTTTCACCTTTCTAATGGCCGAGAGAACCCTGTTTAAATGATCGGTGTTTTCGACGGCTATGGTGAATAAACTGTCGACGATTTTACTTTGCCGAGTTTCTGTGTTCGCACTTAAAATATTGGCGCCATTTTTGCTGATATTTGCAGTAATATCCGCCAGCAATCCAACTCTGTCATAAGAACGAACCAGAATCTTTACAGGATATGTGTCAGCTATATCCACACTCCATTCCACATCTATTTGTCGATCAGGGCTCATTTTCATAGCATTAACACAACTTGTTCGATGAACGGTTACCCCATAACCTCTTGTAATATAACCTATAATAGAATCTCCTGGTACCGGCTGACAGCATTTTCCAAACTTGATCAAAATATCGTCGACACCTTTTACAGTCACACCTGTCTTCGGCTTTTTCTTTCTAACGCGGCTAATGATTTTATCAAGAAAGGATGCGGAATCTGCTTTTTCTTCGGGTTTCGGCTCAACCTTTCGAATAATCTGCAAAGGCGTAATTTTTCCGTAACCGACGCTTGCAATCATATCATCCACATGCTTAAAACCAAAATGCTCCACCACCTTATCCATATCTTCCGATTTCAAGAGTGCATTAAAATTTAGGCGGTATTTTCGAAATGCTTTTTCGCACATCTCCCGACCGAGGGTAATACTTCGTTCTTTCTCCTGGGTTTTGATCCATTGTCTGATCCTGGAACGGGCTTTGACNNACACACTGACTTCCGACTTCTGTATGAATTAAGTATGCAAAATCCACAGGAGTCGCGCCACTGGGCACTGTCTTTATCTCTCCTCGAGGGGTAAATACATACACTTCATCCGGAAAGAGATCAATGCGGACATTTTCCAAAAATTCATCNNTTGGGAACCCCGATATAATCCTTGAACTTTTTAGCAACCGGTTTCCATAGAGAATGAATCACCCCGAGTGCTTCATAGCAATGGGGTACTGTATCCAAAATTATTCTAAACGCAATGATATCGTAGACCTCTTCAAATTCAAGATTCTGGGACAACATTTTCTTATATATGCTGTAAAAATATTTATACCTTCCGAGAACTTCACATTCAAGGTTGTGCTCATCCATCTTTTTTTTGATGAGGTCTTTAACCGTTTCAATATATTTTTCACCTTCTTCTTTATCTCGATTTACGAGCTGTTCTATCTTGGCATATTCATCAGGTTGAATATACATAAACGATGCGTCTTCAAGTTCCTTTTTGATCCAGTAAATACCGAGACGGCCGGCAATTGGAGCATATATATCAAGGGTTTCCCTAGCAATCTTTGCCTTTTTTTTTGGCGAGTGAAACTTCAACGTCCTCATGTTGTGAAGTCGATCTGCCAATTTGATCAATATGACCCGGATATCATCCGCCATGGCCAAGATCATTTTTCTGATGCTTTCAGCCTGGCGTGCCTGGGAGCCGCTGCTAAAAGGGAGGACACTCAGTTTGGTTACACCCGATACAATATGGCTGACCTCTTTGCCGAACATCTCATTGATTTCTTCTATGGTGGCGTGTGTATCTTCAACAACATCGTGTAACAGGCCGGCAGCAACACTGACAACATCGAGCTTCATATCGGCAAGAATGCCGGCCACTTCAAGGGGATGGGATAAATAGGGCTCGCCGGAAAGGCGAACCTGTCCATCGTGGACCCTGGCAGAGTAAATATATGCACGATCGATAATATCAAGATCCGCATCCGGATAATACTCGGTAATTTTATCGATGATGTCGTTAATACGGATCATAATTTAAATTAATATGCCTTAGCAAAGACGACTCGACCGGTACTGGGATTGCCGCAGCATATACACTTGCCTTTCTCTAATGGGTTATCAAAGGGAATACATCGAATCGTAACAGCAAGATCATCTTTAATTTTCGTCTCGCAAACATCTTCCCCGCACCAGTGGGAATGTGCAAACCCGCCGTGTATTTCAGGCTTTTCCTGATTTTCGGGGGTGAAAAAATCATAGAATTCATTCTTATCATCTATTAAAAATGTGTATTTTTTTCTAAAAGACAATGCACGTTCAAATAATGTATTCTGAATTTCATCCAGGATGTGGGTTATTTCTCCGACAAAACGATCTTTTTTTATGGACGCTTTATCTTTGTAGTGTTTGTCTCTACGTCCAATGTATACCGAATTTTCGGCAATATCCCTGGGTCCGATTTCCACACGAACCGGTATCCCTTTTTTTATCCATTCCCATCCTCTGGCACCACCGATCTCGCGACTGTCAATCTCTACCCCAATTCGACGATGATGGTAGGTTTTGTCATTCAGCTCTTTTCTCAAGCTTTCCACAAACTCCATCACTTTTGTTCTATCATCAGGCCCTCGGATGATAGGTATCAAGACGACATGTGAAGACGCAACCTTTGGCGGGAGAATGATACCGTCATCATCACCATGGGACATGATGAGTCCGCCGATAAGCCGGGTGGACGAGCCCCATGAAGTGGTCCATGCATATTCTTCAGTCTCTTGGGCAGTTTGAAACTTGATATTAGAGGCCTTTGCAAAATTTTGTCCCAAAAAATGTGACGTTCCCGCCTGAAGACCTTTTCTGTCTTGCATCATCGCTTCCATGGACAGGGTATCGACCGCTCCGGGAAATCTTTCGGAAGCAGATTTTCTTCCTTTAATAACCGGCATGGCCAGGTATTCTTCAGCCACCCTGGCATAAACATCAAGCATTAATTTCGTCCGCTCAATGGCTTCTTCCTTCGTTGCATGGGCCGTATGGCCTTCTTGCCACAAAAATTCACTGGTTCGTAAAAAAAGGCGTGTTCGCATTTCCCATCTCACGACATTTGCCCATTGATTGATAAGTATGGGGAGATCCCGATAACTCCCAACCCATTTTGAAAACGAATCTCCAATGATCGTTTCAGAAGTGGGGCGTATAATCAGGGGTTCATTAAGGGGGCCTGCGGGTTCAAGCCTTCCGTCGAATCCTTTTTCCAATCGGTGGTGGGTCACAACGGCACATTCTTTTGCAAATCCTTCTACATGTTCGGCCTCTTTCTCGAGAAAAGACAGGGGGATAAAAAGCGGNNTCCTGGTACCATTGGGGATAATCTTCAGCTCGCGTGGGTGTTATTGCCGTCTTGATCTTTTTTCCCATTTAATAATTCCTTAATTCGTGTAACATTTTAATATCTGATAATATTTAAGTGGTGACAATCTAAGAACCCTATGGGCTATTCATCAAATTTATCAATCTCAGCCATTAAAACTTCAAAAATTTTATCTTCAGGAAATTTTTTTATGACTTTTCCTTT
>DNGT01000368.1 GCA_003486165.1 Desulfobacteraceae bacterium | reverse complement strand
GTCGCATATAACCGTTACAAATTCCTGGGAAACGAATTTCTGACCTGGCTGTGGTTCATTATTGAAAACGATCAGAGCTCGTTTCGCCAACATGACCCGGATCTTGTTTCGTTAACTGTCGGAAATCGGCTAGTCCTTGAAAACACTCTCAATAACGCTAAAGAGACCGTCACCATTAAAGGCGATAATGCCAGCCTGGAGGAAGGATTGGTGGCGCTTACAAAGGGGGCTGTGGTTACTGAAATACACCTGTCCTACAAAACCGGTTCTCAAAACTGGGAATTCAGTCTCAAAGGCGAAAGCCTCAACATCTCCAATCTTAAACTCCCGGAGACCGGGCCGGTGGAAACCCCGGATGACCTTGAAGGCGTTGTTCTCGAGAAGGTATATCTGATAGAAAAAGTTATCAGCCTAGTGAACCACCTCTTTTCCCATTATATTCATCTTAGGGTGTCCAATACCTGGCAAAATCAAACCGTATCCCGAATCCGGAAATGGGCGACATCTAATTGACGTGGCGGGGCGCTTGTCATGCAAATCTTTGGTTTGTATTCATAGGGAAGCCCTTTCTTAGTCAAGTTATCAGCGGAATGGATGATCTTTTTTAAAACGGGTGCTGTTTGAGTGGCTTAGGGGTCGTTAGAAAGAACAGGCTCATGTCGACATCACATCTTTAAAAAAAATGGCAGATGATGCAGAGAACCTATTGATTATTCGAAGATTGGTTCCTGTTCTTTCTTTACGACCTTTTGTTGCGAGTTCACGCGATTTAAAAAAGATTGTCCATCCAGCGACTTATCAGAAAAACTCCCCGCGCATCATCTAATGGAAGTTTTTCCATTCTGACGCCAGGCGATGTGCCTGGCGCGTCGTCTCCGGCAGGCGATATCCCTTACAACATCTTAAAACATAATCGATACTGGTTTTTAGATCGACGCGATGGCCTATAGATACAAACACCGGCTTAACGTTGGTGCGCGTCCGTACAATGGCACCAATGGTTTCTCCATGGTCCATGAGTGGGACATGGCTGCCGCGCTCAACACCCGGTTCCTGATATTCCCCACACAGCCGGGATTTGGCACATCCGATGGAAGGAAAATCGGAAAGCAACCCGATATGGCTGGCAATCCCCAAATGGCAGGGATGGGCGATACCCTGGCCGTCGAAAATAAGTAGATCCGGTTTAAGATCAAGCCGGTCAAGGGCATCGAGAATCACCGGACCTTCACGAAAGCTTAATAGGCCCGGAATATATGGACAAGAAATCTGTCTTGTGGCCGTGGATTGAGAGGCAACGTCAAGCTTGGGAAAATTAAGCACCACAATGGCTGCAAACACCATGTCACCCCTCATCCCCACATCGATACCGGCAACCGTTTTAACCGTTCCCAGTTTGTTTTCCCGGATAATGTGGGCTGCCAATTTCATCTGCAATCGTTTTGCATCTTTCGGTGACATGTCCCAGGAATGTGAGAGACAAGGCATATTTTAAATCGCGTCATCTTTTGAAGGGGTCATCATGAGTGGACCTCTGCCGGTCAGAACAAACTTTATCCAGTCAAAACCAAATTTCATCAACTCAACATCCGACTCCCGCAGTTGGCCGATTTTATCCTGGCTCACATTAAACCTTGATAAAAAAGTGCTTTCAAAAACAAACTTTTTAAATTCATCAACATTAAAGCAAGCCATAAATGCCATTTTAAAAGCAGGATTGTCGATCCCTTGCGGGCCCCATGGATTTGCTCGAAACAAGGTATCGATATCGACCCACAAATCATTCATATCATTGTATAACTGAATCTGCTGGTCCTCAATCCACACTTTAATCGTCCATTCACGAGATTCTTTGTGGCCCTTGCAGTAGGCATCTTCGGCTATGAAATACAAAACGGTTCGTTCAACCTTATCACCGGTTCTTGCCACGGCACGCTCCAGCGGATACGCTCGACAGGAAAATGGGCGGTCTTCGTATACCATACACCCTTTTATTGATAAAAACGGACACCATTTCTCGTCATTGTCCGCCATTTTCAGCATAAGACTCGGAAAATGTGGATTGTCTCTAATTGCTTGAAACGTATACTGTTCCAAGAACTGATCTGATGAAATGCCGAGCCGGTTTTTCATACGGATGACATCATATGGATAAAGATACATGTCCGCATCTTTGCAGCAACGGGTAAAACATGTTACGCCGGGATGGCAATCAAAATGAAATGTGTTTTTCGTAAGGCGTCTGCTTCTAATGCCAGTTGTTGGGTGGGGTGTTTTTTTCATCTTTAAAATTTTTGCTCTCTTATCATTCCGATAATCTGTAACTGAAGAACAGGCACATGCATGCCGTGATCAATGATACCCAAAAAACCATAGTAACGCCCTCAACAACCGCTTCTCGAAGGGCTTTTTGAACATTTTCCGTAAGAAGGGACTGTATCTCCGGTCGAAATAGGCCCTCAATGCTCTGCTGTAAATGGGTGGAAAGAGATGGATGAATTCCGCCATCAATTCCGGGCCCCCTCAATACGTCCATGGCTGACTGGAGCCGACCGGTTACCAAACTCCCTGAAATACCGATACCAATGGTCCCGCCAAGGGTTCTGCTGAATTGATGAGAGGCGGTAGCAATCCCCAGATCTTCTCCAGGGAGGCTGTTCTGCACGATGAGGAGTGTGGAAATCGATACAAAACCCATTCCGAGACCTGCGAGGGCCAAAACAATGGAACACGCCGTTAAAGACGTAGAAAGTGAAAATGTGAGGGTCAAACCACACCCGGCCAAGAGCAGCGCAGCGCCCAACAACGTACTTGGTCTCTCTTTCAGTAAATGGACGATCTGGCCGCAGAACAATGCTCCCATTGACCACCCCAGGCTTAAAGGAACCATGGCCAAACCCAATTGAGCAGGGGTTTTTCCCAGAGCGCCCTGGATAAAAAGAGGACTGTATGCTGAGAGTGAAAAAATGGCAATACTTGCAAAAAATGCTGAACTGTTGGCGATACTGAAACCACGTACTTGGAAAAATCCAATGGGCAGAATCGGTTCCTTTGCATGGCACTCGATGGTATAAAAAAACACTCCTGAACACAATGTCAATATAAAAAGTCCAAGGATTTGGGGTGATGTCCATGGATATGAGCGACCTCCCAGCAAAAAGGCGGTTAGCAATGCCAGTATGGTTGTAGAAAGCGTTAAAGTGCCCAGATAATCAATGGAAGCTTCTTTTTTCTTTTCACGGGTTTCTTCTAAATACACACCGATTCCGATGAGGGCGACAATTCCAAGGGGAACGTTCATATAAAAAATCCAACGCCATGAAAAATAATTGACAATAAATCCGCCCAAAGTGGGTCCAAGAACACTGGATAAACCCCAGACAAAACTGATTAGCGACATCATTTTGCCACGCCGTTCCGGTGGAGAAATATCCGCAAGAACAATATAGGCCAGGGCAAAATTGCCGCCTGCACCCACACCTTGAATAGCTCGAGAAAAAGTCAGCTGGGTCATACTGTGAGATATTCCTGCACAAACCGAGCTGATCAAAAAGATGATGATGGATATCATATACAGCCTTTTGCTGTTAAACAGGTCACAGAGCTTGCCAAAAATGGGAAGGGCCACGGCACGGGCAAGGAGATACACCGAAAATACCCAGCTGTAAAGCTGTATTCCGCCAAGATCCGAAACAATGGTTGGCATCGCCGCTCCCATTATCAATGTATCTAGAGCGCCGAGAAAAAGCGCAAGCAGCGCGGATAAAATTACATAAATTCGTTTTTTTCCGCTTATAAGAATCGTTCTTGCTCCATTTCGTTCACTTCCCGACGGAATTTTGTCTGGTGAGAATTACTGATGACTCACAAACGCTATAGACACTAACACACCAAAATCTCACTTTCAATCCATATCCTTATTCTGAAAGCCTCCGACTCTTGCTATATTCAGGCGATACGATTTTATGAACCACTCTAATACGGAGGTCTAGGACATTATCCTCTATTTTTTTAACTTATGCTTTTTTTAAAAAAAGAATGGACATTACAATAAAATTCTATTAAAATTATAGATATTCTGCCTGTCCCTGAAAAAATAATGAAAATGAATTCACACAACAATAGCTCACCAGACAGACGGCCCGAATCCAGAACCCTACTGGATCGCTATTACAGTGTTGAATTTCAATTGCAAGAAACCGGAAATGTCTATCAGTTTAAATTGCGGGACATGTCATCGAAAGGGTTGGGCATTCTGGTGGGTAAAGATTCTGCTGTATTAAAGCACTTAAAGGTAGGAGATACGGTGGATATGAAGTACATTCCCCCGGAATCCGCAGGCTCGTCTGAATCCTTAAAAACACAAATCGCACATATTACCAAAAAAGATGAAGAGCCTTTCAAGGGTCATTTTCTCATCGGTCTTTTAATCACAGAAAGAGAGATTATTGATCCTTTGCCCTCAACTGCAACTCAACATAACAAAATTATTTAATTTTTTTAAACATTCTCCGCCACACGAGTTAAACATCCGTTTAGTTTGCTATTCTGCGAAGATACATCCCCTTTCCCGTGTTTGAATAAACGCCCGACATAGCAAAAGATCTTTTTGATACCCCCCAAATTTTCGGCAGCAGCCAAATCATCAACCCGATAAAGATGATCATTAAAACCAATAAAAGCCACGGATAATAAATGGGGGTCCAGAGACCGCCAATCACAGCGATATCTTCCGCAATGGAAGCGGCACAGGTGNNCCGACACCGCTCTTACAATATGTCTGATACATGTATCATGAAGATGGAGATCGGCAGCTGTTTGCCTTCACTCCATCTTCATGCATTATGCCCCTATAAATCTTTGGGGTTCTTATTGAACCGGTGTTAATTCAACCCGCCTGTTTTTGGCCCGGCCTTCCTTTGTTTTATTGGTGTCTGCCGGTTTCGAAAAACCATTGCCGTGGGTGGTGAGTCGTTGGGGATCAATCCCTCTGGAAACG
>DNGT01000263.1 GCA_003486165.1 Desulfobacteraceae bacterium | reverse complement strand
TTTATGGGTGCGACCATAGCGTTTGATTGTTTTCAAAACCTCCTCATGAAATTTTAAAATTTCCGGCTCACCCACATCTGCTTTTTCATCTATAGCTATTTGACAGATGGCATCAGTGACGGACGATATGTCAATTCCCATCGGGCATTGAATCGAACATGTATTACAGCTAACACAAATCCAGATACTCGAACAGGTTAGCGCTTCCTGTTTTAAACCGAGTTGAACCAGACGTATGATCCTGTTTGGCATGTAATCCATCACTTCAGAGAATTGACATCCGCCGGCACAGGTATGGCAGTGGAGACAAGCGTTGAAATCCACACCTGAGCGACGCTTAACTTCTTTTGCAAACTTTAAATCCCTTTGGTTCAAATCGATTATAGCATTGGTCGATTTTTTTTTATGCATCATGTTGATCTCCAAATAAGGCCGAGCTTAACCATAAATCGGTCAACTCGTCACTGTTATTGTGTTTGATAGAAAAACCAGGCTCAATATACATCCAGTTGATATATATGCTACTTTGTAGCACAAAGCGTAAATACTACCTGGTGGTATATGTTGTCAATTAAAAAAATGACAAAAAGCAAAAAAAATTATGCAATCCGAGACATGAGCAGGTGACCGTACAGAATGTTAAAAGAGAAAAGAAAGTTGCGGAATATGATATCAAGGACTATCAAGACCATCTAAAGCAGCGTTTCGAGGTATTGTTTATTAGAACCTATCTATGGGGCAACAACAGAGATATGGAAATCTTTTTGGATAGGCTATGTTCTGTGGTCTATGACAATTATATTTTAGGTCGTCATCGGGTGGGGTGCTACGAATCTTGCCGAAAAAACCTTATTTCCAACCCGCTGAAATTTCTCGTTTTGCTCAAATATCAAAAGGTTAAACATCAACGCTTATTACCAGTCATACAGAATTTCCCAATGCTCATCAAAGGACGGATCTTTCTGTGTGTAATGATGCGACAAGGTTTTACCTTTTCCCGCCCCTGTATTCTTGCTTTCTTTCCAGTACCGCAGGTAAATGGCTGGTAGTAGGTTCTGAGAACTGCCCGGTTTTGCAGCATCCTTCAGCCACACTTCTTTTTGCTCGATGACTTTCCANNTATAGGGTGATTGTTCCCCATAGTCCAGAATCCTTTCTCCGAAAATCATAATACCGATGGCGCCCAGAGGAGCGGTGATAAGGATCGACAGTACTGCAACAGCGAGAATTACCTCACCGGCGGCCACACCGGCGGCAAGGGGAACCGCACCAATGGCAGCCTGGACGGTGGCTTTCGGTATATATGCTACCACGCAAAAGAGCTTTTCCTTCCAGTCAAAGGACGTTCCAAACAAAGACACATAGGTGCCGACACTTCTGAATACAAGCCCCACAAAGATAACAACGGCACCGGCAAACCCGGCCTTCCACGCCACATGGATGTTGACCTGAGCCCCGACCAGAACAAAAAGCAAAAGTTCCGCAAAAATCCAGAGTTTTTTGAGTTTCTGAGAAATAAGATGCGCAATCGGTTCTGATTTTTCAAGGATAATAAAACCGATGGCCATCACGCCCAACAGACTTGCTACGGGCACATGCCCCTCTAAAACCGATTCGAGCCATGTCAGCAAGATGGCGGCACCCATGACCATCATGGTGCGTTTCGGGGGGCGCCAGTCGTACTTGGTAAAAAGGCGATACAAAAAATATCCGGGAATGAGTCCGACGATAATACCCAAAACAATGGATATAGGTATTTCAGAAAGTTTCCATAGAATATGGGTCTGTTCCCCACCATACATCCCAAGAAACACGGTAAAAAGAACAATGACAAAAACATCGTCCAGTGAAGATGCCCCAAGAACCAGGGTGGGTATTCCCTTTTTGGCTCCCCTTCCCCGATCCATAAAATCGATCATCAGGGGAACCACAACCGCCGGAGAGACCGCGCCCAATATGCAACCCAAAATAGTGGCTTCGAGGACGGTAATATGGAGCAGTTTGGGCGCCACGAGCACAACACCGACAATTTCGAAAACAGCCGGAATCGCACTCATGCTTACCGCTGCACGTCCCACGCGGTTCAAAGCATCGCGACGAAGTTCAAAACCTGCCCTGAGCAGAATTACGATGAGAGCAATTTTTCTGAAATCTCCCGAAACTTTCATCATTTCAGGAGACATAAAGTTCAACACATAGGGTCCGACCAAAATCCCGATAATCAGCATTCCGATCAGACCGGGCAATTTGATAAGTTTGAAGAGATAATCAGCACTGAGTCCAAAAATAATAATGAGCGCCAAACCGAAAGCCATGCCTACCTCTTTTTAAATCATTAATAACTGTTTAAATCTTTGAAACAAATCGATGTTAAAAAAGCTTAAGATAGGATTAAATTTTTTCTGGAAGCTGTTTGCAAATCATTCTCGTATCAGTTTTTTAATCTCATCCAGAAGCGGTGACATCAGCGGACGCCATTTTGGCTCAATGGCCTTGTCCCCATGCCACTCAAATTCAACAGCATCAAATTTTTCAGGTATGATATGTGTATCNNACCGACATTTTGCTTTCCTTGACATCGGAAACCACAACGATCGTCGGCCTTATATGCATCAAGCCCTTTTTATCCCCCTTTTTGAGGTCATAGATGCGCAGCCTGCATTTTCCGCTACCGAGTTTTAGCTTGCCGCCCCATCCTTTCCAGGCGTATATATCATCGTAAATCCGCATAAAGTGCGTCCACTTCGCTCAAAATTGGAGAAAGCATTACCGTGAATGACCGGGAATTTCATAAGTGGTACACGAACCGCTTCCGCAGGTCCTGGTCTGGGATTTAACGCCCTGGCTTTTTCCGGAACCCTCGGACATACTGTAGCTGGTTGAGCTGAGAACCCGCTCGAGTTCCTCGCACTTGCATTTTGGGCATTTGAGCTCGACTTCTTCATCCTTATTCATGACGAGCAGTTCAATAAACTCTTCACATTTTAAACATTTAAACTCATATATCGGCATAATTACACTCCTTTAAGTCTTAGGCGCAATAAACGCAATAAAGTCTAATATTTCTATTGATTATGGTAGGTTAGATATCTCTTACTCTCGCATTTCTTCGTTGTTGTCAAGACTTTTATTATTATCACCACCCGCAGGCATACTCAAGTCTGTCGAGGATTTGAAACGAGGCCCCAACACAGAGGTTGGGCCAAAAGACTTTTTCGAGATGGCTTATAGTAATTCCTTGACTTTCACAGTGCTGGTCTTAGATTTTGTTTAACACATTGTTAAATTTAACTAAATTTTAGGGGCACCACATGACCAGAGTACTTATCTTGGGAAGCGGATTTGCCGGCCTTAATGCAGCTAAAGTATTTGCCGGAAAAAAAGGTGTGGAAACGATCATCATCGATCAGAAAAATTATCACCTTTTCCAACCTTTATTATATCAGGTTGCGTCTGCGGCGCTGAGTCCTGCCGAAATTGCGGTTCCTATTCGCAATATTTTTTCAAAGTATAATAATATCAAAGCCATTCAGGGAAAAGTCCATAAAATTAATGCGGAGACCAAATCTGTTTTAACGAACGTGGGAGAATTCAGATATGATTACCTGATTATGGCCTGTGGTGCCCGTCACTTTTATTTTGGGAATGAGGCATGGGAGGAAAACGCTCCGGGACTTAAAACCATTGAGCAGGCCATCGAGATTAGACGAAGAGTTCTCACCGCATTCGAAAATGCTGAAACAGAAAATGACAGCCATAAAAAAGCAAAATTGCTAACGTTTGTTATTGTCGGCGCTGGAAGCACTGGTGTTGAATTGGCAGGCGCTCTCGCCGAATTAAGCCGCTTTACTTTTGCAGAAGATTTTAGAAATATTGATCCAAAGCGAACCCGTATCATCCTGATCGAAGCCGGCCCTCGAATTTTACCTCATTTTTCAGAGAAGCTCTCTTTACACGCAAATCGTCATTTGGAAAATTTGGGTGTCCAAGTTCTGACCTTCAGAAAGGTCACAAAAATCGACGCGGATGGCGTCAGTATAGGGGATGAAAGAATCGAAGCGGCCACAGTTCTTTGGGCGGCAGGTATTCAGGCCTCAAGTCTTAATCGGCAGCTTAAAGGTGAATTAGATTCAATGGGTCGAATTGTTGTTGAACCGGATATGAGCCTGAAGCACTTTCCGGATATTTTTGTTGCAGGTGATCAGGCTCATTTCTCCCATCAAACCGGCAAACCACTTCATGGGATTGCGCCTGTAGCACTCCAGCAAGGACGATTTATCGCCAAAAACATCCTTAAAGAATTAGAACACAAACCCAGAGAAAAATTTCATTATATCGACAAAGGACACCTGGCAACCTTAGGCAGAAACAACGCCGTACTTGAAATCGGCAGGTTAAAATTAAGTGGCTTTTGGGCGTGGATGATCTGGTTGTTTGTTCATATTTATTACCTGATCGGATTTAAAAACAAGTTTGTGGTTCTTTTGCAATGGGCATATTCTTACCTAACCTATCAAAAAGGTGCGCGTCTTATCGTAAATCATGATTGGCGTTTTTACAAAAATGACAAACTTAACAACCATCAACAGATTGACTAAGGGATGCCTCGGAAATTTTTTTAAAACCCCTATTTACCACCTCGATGCATGATTTATTTTTTGTTACGAGGCCATCCCCAGTTTTCATAATATTCCCAACCGGCAATCTTGTTCAGACTTTTAATTTGACGATCCTGTTCTACCAAACTGGCTCTGAGAACGTCGCCGATAGAAAGAAGGCCGATATAGACCCCATCTTTTTCGACGAGGATGTGTCTTATAAATAATCCCAAAAACATTTCATTGATTTTAAGAATAGAGGTGTCATGTGCGGCCTTGTGAAGACTGGTTGTCATATGATCACCAATTATATCGGTATCTGGATTAAATTCAGGCAGGTTCATGTTGTGCAACAGGTCTCTCTCTGTCCATATCCCGACAATTTGGTCTTTTTCCTTAACAAGTATCGCTCCGATATTATTATCATTCATTAACCGAACGGCATCCCGGATTGTCTTGTCGGAGGAAATACAAACCATCTCCCTATTTTTCTCTTTTAAAATCTCCCCTGCGGTTTTCATGTTAACCTCCAATTATCGAGAAATTTTTGGATGTTTTTTTAACAGCATAAAATATAATAAACACTGTCAAGGATTATGGCAATACGGAGATATCTCTTTCAGAGAGATGTTGGTGGGGTAAAAAAGTGTTTTTTTAGGAATGAAACCTCCGCCGGTTTCTCACAATAAAACCATGGCGGCGGCTCTNNTCCTTTCCAGGTTCCAGTAGGTAGGCCGCCTTGACCACCAGCAGGTAGTAGTAAAGGGAAATGACCACGTTGATCATGGCGATGAGAACCAGCGTAAAATAACCTTTGTGCATGGCCGCGGTGAAGATCAGAAGTTTGCCCGTAAACCCGATGGTGGGGGGAATGCCGGCCAAACCGAAAAGCGCCATCATCAGAGCCATGGCCAGAATCGGAGAGCGGCGATGCAGTCCGGCAAGGTGTTCGATATCCAGATTTCTGCCGTCGTCCGCCACTTTGACCACCACCAAAAAACAAGTGAACTTCATCATCAAAAGAGACAGTGCATAAAAGATGACGCCGGAGTAGCCGGCCGGATTCATGCTCAAAATTCCGATGAGCACATATCCGGCATGAGCGATGCTGGAATAGGCCAGCAGCCGCTTTAAATCCTTTTGGACAACGGCCGCCAGGTTGCCTATTGTCATGGAAACGATGGATAGTGTCACCAGGATATGGACCAGATAGGTGCTGCCGGCGCCGCTCAATGCGACGATTCTCATGAGAATGGCAATTGCCGCAACCTTGGAAGCCGTGGCAATATAGGTGGTCACCTGATTGGCGGCACTCTCGTAAACGTCCGGAGCCCAGAAATGAAACGGAAAGACGGCCAGTTTGAAGAAAAATCCGGTGAGCAGCAGAATCAGGGCGATAATCACCACCGGCCGGTTAATGACACCCGGAAGTATTTTAATAATTTCAACCAAATATGCGGTCTGTATGCTGCCGTAAAGCAAGGCAAAACCGAAAAGCATCATGGCCGATGCGGAAGCCCCGATCAAAAAATATTTGATGCCTGCGTCGATTCCACGGTCCCGTCCCTTTCTCAAAAAAACCAGTGTGTAGAGTGAATAACTGGAAAGCTCCAGGGCAACGAATATGGTCAAGAGGTGAACNNGAATTCCGGGTGAAGCCGCTCCTCGATCCCATCGAGTTCCGTACAGAGGCACACCACCAGAAACAGCCCCATGGACAGCATGACTTTAAACACCTGGGAAAACAGGTCTATGCGATATGTTTCCAAAAAGAGGTCTCCGGTCAGGCGGACGCATGCCAGACAAACCCCAACCCCCACGGAAGCCAGAATGAGGGCAATGAAATAGACCTGTTCGGGTCTGACACGCCGCACCATGGATAAACATAAGAATACGGCGCCCGCCATTAAAAAGTAGAATTCAGGACTGAATATTATCCAACTCATCATGGCAACCCGTTGACAAAAGGAATTGATGCCGTCTGAATCATGCTCAGCATAACATTGGGAAAAAGACCAAAAAAAACGATGATCGAGGCCAGGATCATCCTGGGAATACCCAATTTAAAAGAGACGTCTTCCAGATGCTCAAAACGTTCGTTTTTCGGCCCGTAGCAGGTTCGCTGAACCACTCGCAAGATGAACAGTGCGCTCACAACCAGGGCACAGACCGCCAGTGCTCCATACACCGGATAAACCTTGAAGGAAGAAATGAAAACCGTGAGTTCCGCCCAGAAACTGGCCAGACAGGGAACCCCGATACCGGTGAGTGCCGCCAAGATAAAGTAGCCGGTGGCCACCGGCATGATACGGCTCAGTCCCCCGAGCTCCGCAATGGTTTTTGTGTGAGTTCTGTCATAGATGTAGCCCACCGATGAGAAGAACAGGGCCGTCATCACGCCATGGGCAAACATCTGAAAGACAGCCCCGTTGAGCCCTTCAACGGTCACAGTGGCCAGCCCCAAACCGACAATGCCCATGTGTGACACACTGGAATATCCGATAACAAATTTGAGATCGGTCTGGCTCAATCCCACAAAAACACCGTAGACAATACCGATGACGGCAAGGATCGCCATGAGATGTGCCCAATACTGCCAGCCTTCGGGACAAAGGAAGATGCCCACACGCAGCACACCGAACGCCCCGATTTTCATGAGAACACCGGCGTGGACCATGCTCACCGCGGTGGGCGCAGCCACATGACCCACCGGTGACCAGGTGTGAAACGGCCAGACACCCGCCAGGATGCCAAATCCGATATACAGAAGAAGGAATCCAAATTTCTGCTGAAAGGGAGTGAAGGTTCCCGGATGCATGAGTGCCACCACGTCGAATGTATTCAATCCTGATTTGACCACGAGATAAATAATAGCCGGAAGGATCAGCGCGCTGCCGGCCAAAAGATACAGCGTCAGCTTCATGGCCGCGTACTCCTTGCGCGTGCTGCCCCACACGGCAATGAGCAGATACATGGGGAAAAGGGACACATCATACCAGATGAAAATAAAGAAAAGGTCCATGCTCATGAAAAGTCCGAAAACACCGGAGACCAAAAGAAAAAGCAGTGCGAAAAACTCCTTGACCCGGGTCTGAAGCTCCCACATGGTGAGCACGCCGGTAAAAAAAACAATTCCGGTCAATAGCAGCATGGGCAGACCGAATCCGTCGGCACCGTTGAAATAGGTGATTCCCAAAGANNGGTGATCCCGGAACAGACGGCGCTGACCTGCTTGATGGTGTCCTTTTTATCTTTCGGGATAAAAAGGATGATCAAAAGCCCTCCCACACAACTGAGCAGGATCGAGGACAGATAGGGAAAATCAGCATATGCAATGGGCATCTTAATATAAGCCTATAGAAAAAAGTAAATTGCCAGAAAAATGATGACCACAAATATCACCATCAGTTTATACTGAATCATTGAAAGGTGCAGATCGGAAAGTATCCGGCCGCTTTTTACGGTACCCTCGCTCACCGCGTGGATGCTCCCGTCAATGACCTGGTTGTCATTTTTTGTGCATACATTGGACACCCCCCGATAAATAACGACATCCAAAAGCCAGCGATAGATCCTGTCCAAATACCACCGCTGGAGAAACAGCGCTTTTACCGCAGGAATCCGCTCGGCAAATCCGATTTGGCCGGCTTTGCTGCGGCCAAATTCCACCCAGGCCAGAATGAGTCCGATCACGGCCAAACCCAAGGCTGCATATAACAGCCATGAATGGTGATGACCGCCGAGTTCTTCCATGCCCGCAGGGCGGCCAATGAGAAAAACCTGAAGGCTCTTTTGGCAAAAACCCAGCACCAGGGTTATGGCCGCCAGAATGATCAGCGGCCAGGCCATTTCCCGGTAATGATGATGTTCCTTCTCACCGTCGTGGGTGAATGCCGTGTTTTCTTCTGCTTTCTCGTCTTTGACCGTTTTCGGAAAAAGCATAATGAAGATTAGCCGGAATGCATAGTAAGCGGTTAAAAACACACCCATCAGTCCGGCTGCCAGCCATATGGGATTATTCAAACCCGCCAGTTGTCCCAGAATCAATTCCTTGCTGAAAAAGCCGGAGAGCGGCGGCAAGCCCGACAAAGCAGCGGCAGCGATAACCATACAGATCATGGGAGTTTTCAAACGTCGGCCTCCCTGTCTTCCGATGTCAAACATGTCGTTGGTTTCATATTGATGAATAAAAACCCCGGAGCAAAGGAACAGCAAGGCCTTGAATCCGGCATGGGTGGTCAGGTGAAATACCCCGGCGACATAACTTCCCGCAGCCAAGCCCATAATCATGAATCCCAGTTGACTGATGGTGGAATACGCCCAGACTTGTTTGATATCCCGGCTGACCATCGCCATGGTGGATGCCAGAAGCATACTGATGGTACCGATGACGAGACAGACGGTCATGGCTGTGGGAGAATGGCTGAAAAAAGGGAAAAGACGGGCAAAAAGAAAAACACCTGCGGCCACCATGGTGGCCGAGTGCAAGAGCGCGCTGACCGGCGTGGGACCTTCCAT
>DNGT01000370.1 GCA_003486165.1 Desulfobacteraceae bacterium | reverse complement strand
TTTGAATCGATCTGTTCTCTGTCATCTGCTCTCCTGTCAATACTTAATCCTTGGGTCCAGATAGGCGTAAAGAACATCGACCACCAGATTGGAAATCAGAACCACGGTCGCAATCAGTAGAAAAGAGGCCTGAGCCAGAGGATAATCACTGTTGCTGACGGCAAAGACCAGCTCCCGACCGATCCCCGGCCAGCTGAATACCGTTTCCGTAAGGGCCCCGCCACCGAGGGAAAATGCCAGGCTGATACCCACGCTGGTCACGACCGGAAGTGCTGCATTGGGTGCTGCATGATGATTTCGGATAACTTTCTCCGATAGCCCTTTAGCTCTTGCCGTTAAAATATAATCTTCTCTGAGTGTGTCCAGCATACTGCTTCGCATGAGGAGCAAGTAACTTCCAAAATGAATCAAAAATAAAGTGGCCAGCGGCAAAACCATATGATGCGCGATATCCAACAATTTCAACCAGAATCCGGATGACGAATCCAGCCATATCTCTGGTGAAATCATACCGTTTAAGGGAAACCATCCGATATGAAATCCAAAAATCCAGATCAGAATCAAAGCCAGCCATGGGAGAAAAAGGGTATGGCAGATCAGCGCTCCGAGGGTCATCCAGGTATCGGTTTTTTCTCCTTTGTGCCAGGATGCGATTTTTCCCAAAAAAATACCGACGAACGCTGAAAGAAGGATGGACGTGGAAAACAAAAGGATGGTATTTGGAAGCCGGTTCAAAATAATCGAGAACACCGCCACACCGTAATGAAAAGAAATTCCGAAATTTCCGGTAAAGAAGTTTTTGAGATAGAAGATATACTGCAGCCAGATCGGCTGATCGAGTCCCAGTTGGGCGATTAAATGAGCTGCATCTTCCGGGGTCATGGTCGGGTCGACCATCCGGGTTACCGGGTCGCCGGGTGCTAAACGGAACAGCAAAAAAAGGACCGTTAAGATCACAAAAAAAATTACGAATATCTCGATCAGTCTTTTGAAGACAAATTTTCGGATTTCCATTTTCGATCTTTCTTTTTTTCGTGGTGCATCATATTTGTTTCTCAGGCTAATTCGGGATAGGTTTTATCAGGCAAAAGGACCAGAGATTTCCAATTCCGTCCAAGGTTTCCACCCACCCCCTGAATGTATCCTTGCGCACGGCTTCAATGAGTGCCGGGTTATAAATAGGGATATATGGAACATCTGTCATGATGATTTTTTGCATCTTAAAGATCAGTTTTTTGCGTTGTTCCGGATTCATCTCCCTTGCAGAATTTTCGGCAATACGGTCGAACTCCGGATTTTTGTATCCGCTCATGTTCCAGCCCCGTTGTTTGTTGTTGGCAGAGTGGAAAAAATTGCTCAAATAATCGGGATCCATAGATAATTTTCCATATCCCAGGATAAAGGCATCAAATTCATGTCGCTCTTTGACCTGTGTAAGCAAAGCCCCAAAGGCCATTGGCCGGGAAAAAGCCGGCATGCCCAGGGCCCTGAGCCATTCCTGTATCATCATACCGCTCATGGCACGATGCGGATCGTAATCAGCCGGAGGTGTCAGAATCGTAAAATTTTCCATCAATTGGCCGTTTGGAAGCCGCATTCCTTTGCCAGGAACCACTCTTCCGCTTCCATCAACGGGCGGTTCTTCCCAGGTATATCCAGCTTTTTGAAGGATATCATAGGCTGTTTTAATGCGATCGTCTCGATCCAAACCTTCTCCGTAGCGGGGGACATCCGAACAACACCAGTATCGGTTTCCCGGCGGGACGATTGAGTCCATGGGGGTTCCACATTTCTGGAGGATGCGAGAAATGATGAACTCTTTGTCAACAAGAACGGCAATCGCCCGCCTCAGGCTGACATCGCTGAACGGCGGCGATCTCAAGTTAAAGCCCATAAAATATACAGCGCTCTTTTTACTGTAAAATATCTGGATGTCCTCGTGCTGCTTTAAGCCATCGATGTATCCGGGTTGAATTCCCCACAGGAACATATCGATATCCCCCTTTTTAAGGGCCAGCACGGCAACATCAGCGGTGCCGTAAACTTTGAAAAGAAGGTCATTCACATACGGGCCGAGAATTCGACCGCCGATGTCCTGACCAAAGCCGAAAAAAAACCTGTTCTTTTGCAGATGAACATAAGTGCCCAGTTTCCATTTTTTTAGAACAAAAGGACCGCACCCGAGGGGCTTTTCAATTTTGTGATTGATCAGGGCTGTTAGCGGTTTTTGTTTGGTTCTGGCGGACTGTGCGATATTTACCCATTCTGTTGTTGATACAATGGATGACGTCAGCGTTCGGCTCAAAAATATGGCTTTCGGTTCTTCGAGATAGAACCTGACGGTGTGGTTGTCCGGTGTTTCTATTTTTTTTATAAATTTCCAGTTGGAATAGTACCGAGGAACTCTGAATTCTTTTATGAGACCGGCGGTAAAGGCCACATCCTTTGATGTAACGTCTGATCCGTCCGACCACTTTGCCGGTTTGAGACGGACGGTATATGAAATTGTATCCGGGTCATATTCCGGTTCACCGTCGGCAAGCCAGGGGATCAGGGCGAGTGTTTCAGGATCACGCAAATACAGNNGGCTGCTTTCCACAGGAAAGCGGCAACAGTAAAATGACAAAAATGTGAATATACAATAGAAGCTTACGTTTCAAAAGTTGTCACCATACATGGTCAAGTTTGAGTTTTCATTTGCATTGCTTTTTGTTCCACGAAATCGATGACTTGGGCTTCCAATTTTACATGATCCAACCGGTTGATACGAGGGATTCCCCCCGGACTCACGCAGTTGATTTCGACCAATTTATCTCCGATCACGTCGATCCCCACAAAATAGAGGCCGTCTTTAACCAGGCGGTCTTTGATTGCCCGGCAGATTTCTTTTTCCCAATCCGTCACTTCATGTTTGAATACGGTAGCGCCCGCATGAACATTGGTTCTGAAATCTCCTTTTTGGGGTTTGCGCCGCATGGCCCCCAGGATCTCTCCATTCAAAAGCAATATCCTGATATCTCCATCGTTTTTTACGATTTCCATGAATTCTTGCACCATAATCGGTTCGCGTTCCGGATAATTTTCGTATCCCTTCACATAGTAATTGATCAGAGAATTCAAATTTTCCTGGTCTTTTGTACTGACTTTGATAACGCCTTCACCACCGAATCTTTGCAAGGGTTTGATCACCATGGCTCCCCCGAAATCATCGATAATTTTTTTGAGTCTTTTTGGGTCTCTGGATACGTGCGTCACCGGAATGATGTCCGGAAAATTCAATGTATATAATTTGCTGTTGCCGATAATCTGTCCGCTGGTGGAATTGATCATGAACACCCGGTCATTGATGGGTGAAAGAAATTCCATGGCTTGATAATTGAGGGGAGGATCTTTTCTTAAAAACAAAACGTCGAGTTCGGTTACGGTTTCAAAAATGAGTTCATCTTTTTTGAGACAGTTTATTGCGGATCGCCAGTATTTTTTCATGGAAAGATCCGGCGCGACGGTGATATTTCGCATTCTGGCGACAATCTCGCCCCCGCGGATATAAATATCATGAGGTTCAAGAAAATAAACCGTATGCTCCCTCTGATTGCACTCGTACATCAGGTGACTGGTGGTTTCCCATATGGGATTAATGGATTCCAGTTTGTCCATCATAAAAGCTATTTTCATTTTTTAGACCTTTTCAGTTCGAGTTGTCAGGAGTCTCTTTTAGGTGTTTAACGATAATTTGTTTGTATTTCAAGAAACATCTTTTTTACAATAATCACGCGCTTCTATTTTTTGGTGAAGTTTGCGGATGCGTCCGCTCAAAACCTTGCAGATCTCAAGAGCGATCTGAGGATATTCGCGGACGATTTCTTTGAATTCCTGTTTATGCAGGACCATAAAAGCGGATGGTTTTTCCGTCCGGATGCTCGCGGATCGAACCGTATTTTCAAAGAGAGCCATTTCTCCGAAATATTCTCCGTCGGTCATTCGATCGATTTCAACCTCATTGATTTCTCCCAGGTCTTTAATCACCGACACCTCGCCTTCAATCATCAGGTACAAAGTTTCACCGGCGGTACCTTCTTTGATAATGATTTCACCCACCGGGTAATCGATCTCTTCAACCACGGATGCGATGGCGGCAAGTTCGCCAACGGACAGACTTTCAAACAGTTCGATACCTTTCAAAAGCATGATTTTTTCAGAAATCGTGGTTTCATCCGTCATGCTGTTCTCCTTCTTTCAATTCTTTATCGATAATTTTTTGTGCAGTTTGCCGGACGTATTTATTTTCAGAGGTGATAAATTCGGATATGATATGGAAATCAAACTGTTCAGGTTCATGGTTTTGTATCAAATCCAGGGTCAATGCTACGGTGACCCAATCTTTATCGGCAAGGAGGTGAGATATAAATACTTTTTCTCCGGATTCCAAGCCGATAAGTTGAAAGCGCTTTTTTCCGATATTTAGGCTTTCCTGAGGCGAAGAACTTTCCATCAAAGGAATTATTTCTTTATACAGGCGCTTGTCCATCATATTTTCAAGGGCTTCCATGGCATTCGCACGTTTACGGGAATCCGAAGAAAATACTCCCCTGTGTATAATTTTCATTTCTCCCGAGGTATCCTGAAGGGCAAGAACGCGAAGAATATTTTCGATTCTTTGCAACTTTTTTTGGTTTAGATGATCAGCGAGAAGGTTGCGCGGATCGTTTTCAGGAAAAGTTTCCAGACTTAAAGCATCTGACAGATATTGATAACCGTCTTTGAGTTGATTTCGAGCAAACCGGAAAACATCTATGTTTTTTATATTCAAAGATGCCAATAAATTGAATATGGCCTTTCTGATTCGGCTGTTGGGTATGGCCAGGGACTCAACCAGAAGTTGGGTGTTCTGATAAGGCGCTGTCTCAATCTTTTTTTGGGCCACCTGAAAAATACTTTCAGAGGAATCGTCCATCATTAAAATGACTTTTCTTAAAAGTTCTTCATTATCGATTTCAAGGACGGATAATGCCGCCAGACGTACACGCCCTGTCTGATGTGACAGGTAGGGACGTGCCAGATCATTCAGTTTCACCTCTTTTAGGGCGTAAAATGCGTTTAAAAGATCAGGCACAATCGGTTCGTTTTCTGGGGTGACCAGCATTTCTTTGAGACGGTCTGTGAACAATTTGTTTCCTGATCCTCCGGCGGCAATAACACCGGTCTGTCGATCTTTCAGCGCATCGGATCGAAGATAGGATAGGATGGTTGAGTGGTTTTTTTCAGGTGATCGGCGATACAGACCGATGAGTGCATGGGCCTTTATTTCAGGATGATGATGGTGTGTAAAGTATTCAAAATCGAACGTTTCCGAAAATTCAGAATCGAGGCGGTTGGCTGCTTGAAGGGCAGCCAAAGTAAGATCCTGGTTTTTTTCAGATTTCGCCAGATCCATCAACAAAGAGGCCGCTTTCCTTCCGGATTTAGGGGATAAAAGCTCAATAAGACCGATCCGGGTACGATCATCTTGGGAACCCACGGCGATTAAAAGAGGTTGGTCTAAATCTTTTATTCCTAAAGCCTTGAGAAGGCGGGCATACCAGAGAGATCGATTCCCACGAGAATCGAGAAAGGCTTGAATCAGACGGGATTTGATCTCTTTTCCGTTGAAAACGTGTTCCAAATCACTTTCTTCCAGGGCCTTTAAATCAAACATGTCCTTTGATATCAGATCGAGAAGGATTTTTGAATATTCCTTTTTTAAAGAAAGCACAGATGCAAGCCATGCAGCTGCAAATGGGATTGCAAGAATGGACAGATATCTGGGATGAAAGAATTTTTCAGAAATTAAAATCAGGCCGGATCCCAAGAGCAAGCCGACCCTCACAACCGTGCCTCTGAGAAAGGGCCTTAACACAGCACGCAAGGATTCCGGTATCAGCCCCGTTAAAATGTTTCTGGCAGGATTATTAATTGTCACTCGTAAAACCATGGTGGACATTCGGGCATACATGGCTGAAAAGATATCGAACCTGAATAAAAAGGCAAGGAATGCGAAAACATAGTTGGCCGGGTGAAACATCAGTGCCACCGGCAATCCCCAGCGACTATATATGCGGCCGACAAATAAAAGAATAATGAGACTGATGGTGTTTAAAGATCCTCGAAAATATCCGAAAAATTGGATTAGACCCGATTCGGTGGCATACTGTTCATTCACAGCAAAGTTGAATTGATAGTTTAATATGGGAATGATGATATTCGGGAGAAACGTCAATAAAATTAAAATTTTTATAAGCGATGACTCCTTCATCAAAGGAAGTATATGTTTGAGTTCTGCAATAAGGTTGCGTCGTGTTTTGGATGTGTTGTTTTTTTTATCACTAAATAAAAGTATCGGATAACCTTTTTCCATGCGTTTGACCACCACGGCGCCCACCAGTGTGGTTCCCAGATAGAAAAGCAGAAGATTGTCAAGCGTGATGGCCTTTGCCAAAAATGGCGTGCCGAAACTTCCGATAATCGAACCGATAACGCCGCCGGCCGTAATAAGGGAGAACAAGCGTTTGGATTGTCTGGTATTGAAAAGATCGTTGGCCAGATTCCAGAACAAAAGTCCAAGCAATGCCTCATATTGGGCTTTTAGCATAAATAAGGCCGGATAGATAAGATCGATGTTAAAAGGAATCAAAAAGCGTATTCCTGCCACTGAAAAGCCGCAAAACACAAAAAGGTAGAATAATATTCGTGCCCCAGGGACTTTGACCATGATTCCGGTCATTGCTCCCATAATTAAGAAAAGGGCGATGGAATTGAGCATGTATACAATGGGAAGGTATTCGACGCCGTA
>DNGT01000348.1 GCA_003486165.1 Desulfobacteraceae bacterium | reverse complement strand
ATATTTTACCTCCAAAAATAGTTTAAATTCCACTTAAGAATTTATCCAGAGTCATTTTCAGTATCAGAGGAACGGCAATAATTCCTCTTAACTGGCACTTATCACCTCCTTTCCAGTTGAAATTCGGCCGAAGACAGCGATGACATTAAAACGACCTTTGTGTGTCGACNNATATTCAGTGAATGCAATGTTTGGACTGAGTTATCCATAAAATCAAAAATTGAATCTGATTCAGTACAAAGTTTTTTTTAAAATTGTTTGAAAATTTTGTCAAGAGTAAAAAATGAATTTTATTCAAAAAATTCTAAGATTCTGAGGTTTAAGCACGGATGACAAGGGTTTATAATCTTGTCTCCTCAAGACACATAGTGACTGAAGGAATATCGAACAGAATCGTTAGAACGTTTTTTCAATAGCGTTTTATACCCCATAGCATACAACATGTAGATTAACATATATCCCTGAGTACTTTATACGGTATCAATTATCCATAATCACGAACCAACGAACACAACAGTTTCCTTCGGTTTCGTACCGAAAATAAAGGCTTTAAACACATATGTTTTTTTACCTTGCAATTTATTTATGGATATTTTATACGCAACTGTTTGATAGCTTTTCCAAACGATATTTATTCAGTTTTTAGATAGCCGTAAGGCTCATGAAAAATCTTTCAATCGGACCCAACATTTTTTTGGAAAGGAGGTGAATTTTTAGAAAAATTGGCCCGGGGCATATGCCCGAACGTCTGCCGGGTTGGAATTAGAAACCATCGATTTCAGGTATTTCAAACTAAATTTTGCAGGCTTAAAATAGGGATATCCTCTCGGGTATTGAGAGATAGGCACATGTTACATTAATCAGACAACAATTAAATTAGGGGAGGTTTATGCTATGGGTAAAATACCGGAAAAAATGCTGCCGCCAAAAGATTTGTGGCCGGAATACATAGTTCCAGAAGAGTTTGCAGATACACCGGATGAATTGAATCTTGCCGACTTTTTGCTTGATCGCCATGTTCGTGAAGGCAGAGGTGCCAATCCTGCCATCAAGTTCATGGACCAGACCGTCACCTATGCTCAGCTTCAGGAGATGGTGAACAAGTTCGGCAACAGTCTTAAAGATGCCGGGGTTGAATCCCAGGATCGCGTGGGAATTCGTCTGGTAAATTCCATTCAGGCCATGGTGGCCATCTTTGCCATTGAGAAAATCGGTGCCGTTCCGGTGCCGACATCGCCGCTGTGGTCCGGTGAAGAAGTGGCGTTTGTGGCCAACAACGCTGAAATGAAATTCTTTATTGTCAATGCCCCGCTGATGCCTCCGGTGGAGCATGCCAAACCCAATTTTAAATTTGGTACCAAAGTTATCACCATCGGCGGGAAAGCCGATGAAGTAAAGGCCGCCGGAAACATGGTCTATGAAGAGATGCTGGCGGCAGGTTCCGCCAAGCTTGAAGCCACCATGCTAAAGGGTGGCGACATCGGCATTATGCTCTATACTTCAGGCACCACCGGCATGCCTAAAGGCTGTGTCCATTTTGTCCGTCCGGTGGTTATCGAAACCAAACTGGTCAACAAGCACGTATACAAAATGAAACCCGGCGATTGTCTGGGTGGAGCCGCCCCAGTTTCCTTTGCCGCCGGGTTCGGCACCTTTACGTTGATGCCTTTTGAGGGCGGTGCAGCCATATCCCTGATTCCAAAGTTCACACCGGCGGATATGATGGACCTGATCCAGAAACACAAAATCACCATCCTTACCGGCCTGCCCACAGCCTACAGAGGACTGATGAAGTTCCCCAAATTCAAGGACTATGACGTCAGCTCCATCCGTATGTATACTTCCGGCGGAGATGCCTTAGGTGCCGAGACTCTGGAAGCCTGGCAAAAACTGACCGGCCTGCCCATCTGGGAAGGTCTGGGCGGCACCGAAATGCTCCATCTGGTGACATCCAACACCATGAACGCCAAACCAATGCCCAACTCCATCGGCAAAGCCCTGCCCGGGGTTAAAGTTCGGGTCGTCGATCCCGAATGGAATGACTGCAAGCCGGATCAAGTCGGCAGCATGGTTCTCAAGGGCCCCTCTGGAAGTCTGTACTGGAAACCATACGAAGACAATGAGAAACTTATCAAATCCCAGAAAAAAGGGGTTGTTAATGGCTGGAACCAGATGGGTGATGCGGTCTACATGAAAGCGGACGGCAACATTTTCTTCGTATCCCGTGAAGACGACATGATCAAGAGTTCCGGTTACCGAATTGGCCCCGCAGAGGTAGAAGAGGCCATCGAAAAGCATCCGGCAGTTGCAGAAGCCGGTGTTGTGGGTATCCCTGACCCTGAAAAAGGTCAGATCACCAAAGCCTTTGTGGTTCTGAAAGAAGGTAAGGAAGGCAGCGACGAATTCTTCGAAGAACTCAAAGAATTCTTGAAGGAACACATTGCCATCTACAAGCTCCCCAGAGCCATCGAGTACCGGACTGAACTGCCGCGCACACCCACCGGCAAACTCCTGAGACGTCATCTGCGTCCATCGAAATAAATTATAATTGGTTCGCAGGATGAGATGATGATTCCCCCCTCACTTTCTAAAGTGAGGGGGGTTTTTATTTGTTTCAGAGACCTTATCTTCATATTTGAGTTATATGAGGGGTCGGGAAGTTTTTCTAAACAACCGCTTCATGGATAATCTTTTTTTTAAACCGCATGAACTCGCGGCAAGGGATCGTATAGAAAAAACAGAAAACTATATTTGAAATATCAATAGGTTCTCTGTATCATTTTAATTTTTTTAAAGATTCGATTTCGGTATGCGCCTGTTTTTTCTAACGATCCCTAAGCCA
>DNGT01000113.1 GCA_003486165.1 Desulfobacteraceae bacterium | reverse complement strand
CTTTAATCCGAATAAACGAAATGCATAAAAAAGGCAGGGCAGGCTGCGGCTCTGCCTTTTGTTTTTTATTTGAAAAATGAGTAATAACTTATCAGAATTTTAATAATTGCATTCATCACCCAAACCTATTAACTAAAGGTCTTTTCAACCCTTCATTAATTATCCAATAAAGTTCGTCTCATGCATTATTTATTGCTTATTTTTGCGGTTTTATTTTGGTCCGGAAATTTTATTGTAGGAAGAGGGATTCACAACGATATTCCTCCCATAACTCTGGCATTTTGGCGCTGGGCGGTTGCTTTGTTGATTATCCTGCCTTTTTCACTGAGGCATGTCGTACATCAAAGGGATTTAATTCGACGGAATTGGAAAATTCTTACATTGTTGGGGATCCTATCCGTCACCAATTTCAGCATGTTTATATACATGGCGCTAAAATCATCTACAGTAACGAACACTGTTTTGATAAACTCAATGATACCAATATTTATTGTATTGGTTTCCTGGATGGGTTTCAAAGAACGGATTACATTAACGCAAACCATCGGCATCGTTATTTCTTTGACCGGCTTAATATTTATCATTGTTCACGGGGACCTGTCATCTCTCATTTCCGTCCGGTTTGGCAAGGGAGACATGTGGACCATTTCTGCCGGATTGAGTTGGGCTTTATACTCGGTATTACTTAGAAAATGTCCGATGGAACTCAATCCCATAAGCTTTCTTACAACGGCAATTATCATCGGCATATTTTTTATCTTCCCCTTTTATATCTGGGAAATAAGCACTGGTAGGACGATGAATATTACAATAGCCTCTATAGGAAGTATTATTTATGTCGCGCTCTTTTCCTCGATTTTAGCATACATATTTTGGAATAGGGCGATACAAATTATCGGAGCGAACAGGACCGGGATTTTTATTCATCTGATGCCGGTATTTAGTATCATTTTGGCCATTATCTTTCTAAATGAGAAGTTACGAGGATATCACATCATAGGAACCATCTTAATATTTTCAGGGATATTTTTAACAACAGTCGGTAAAATTAAATTTCAGACCCGTCGCCGAGCTTAACAGCCGTCTCGTAAACCAGCAGTTCAGTCGCACTCCCCAAACAAGTACAAAATATATATTCAAACTAATCTTCCGAAGTTGACTCATTTCGTATCGGAATCAGACCCTTGTCTGATCTCTATTCCTTGCGGTTCTATTTTTATTTGACTCACAAACCGCCTTACTCTATTGTGTTTTACCTGCCAATAATGATTTGTTACCATGAACCATCTGCCTTTGGCGAAATAAAGACGGACCGCTTCTTTAGAGGTGAAATTTGCCCAGGACTACTATCGGAGACCTAAGGATTCATTGGGAGAGCCACGGAAAAAAAGAACCTCTGCTGTTAATTAGCGGAGTCAGCGGCGGGACATGGTCCTGGAAAGAGAGTATCGAAGCATGGTCTCCCAACTTTCGTGTCATTGTTTTCGACAACATAGGTGCGGGTCGTTCCAGCAAACCAAATCGCCCCTACACCGTTGAGGAAATGGCTGATCACGCTGCGGCTGTTCTGGATGCCGCAGGGGTGAGGCGAGCGGGTGTTGTGGGCCTTTCAATGGGCGGCATGATTGCTCAAGAATTGGCCCTTAGACATCCGGACCGGGTCCATCGTCTTGTACTGGGNNTCGATAAAAACCTTACGCTTTTGGTTACGCCTCAATTCCTAAAAAGTGGATCGGATGCCTTGAAACGTTACAAAGAACGGCAGTTGAAAGCACCCCTCCAGCCGGACTATGCGCTCAAGCGTCAACTTGATGCCATCGGTGGTTTCGATGCCTGTGGACGCATCGGTAACATACAAGTACCCACTTTAGTTCTCTCAGCCGAGTGTGACATACTGGTGCCGCCTGAAAACGGCCGTTTACTTTGCATTCATATTCCTGATGCCGTAGAGAAATCTTTTGCAGGTGCCGGTCATCTCATATATCTGGAATGTGCTCAGGATTTCAACGAGACGGTTATGAAATTTTTCCGTAATAAGGCTTAAACCCATTTGCAAATTGACACTTTGCGGGTCTTTGCATTATGCTCATTTACAAATTGTTGCGGAGAAAACCTTTATTGATACCCCGGAAAGACTTCTAACAATGGTAGTCGGATCTTATATCTTTCTAAAGGCGAATTGACTCATAAAGTGGCCCGTACGTGTTCAGGGGCGCGCTTCCCCGTGTAACGGTACGATTGAAATGACCAGACACGTAGTNNTTTATGTCAATATTTGAGGATTCAGTGACTCGGGAGAATAAAAAGTACAGTCGGCGGCAAACGGTTTTGAGTATGGCTATTTTATCCATTCTCATGGTTATCGGAGTGGGTATATTTATCACTCAATTCCGCTTTAACCCGGGGGTGCTGCAAAAAAATGCGTTTTTGCCGGAGCCGAATAAAAACCAACCATCTTCCCCCTTGGCCCCGAATACATCCTTTGTTCCCCTACCTGAGGGCATACAGCCCCTCACATCAACGGAGACATTTGATGCCCGCAATCTTTCCGACAAAATAGACGGTAAAGCGGAATTATATTTATCCGCCGGTTTTACCCGTTTGGTCAGTCAGCGCTTTAAGGATGAACGTGAAGCCGATCTGTGGATGGAAGCTTTTGTTTATGACATGGGCAACAGTCAAAACGCTTTTTCGGTGTTTAGCGCCCAGCGCCGAGAAGATGCGGCATCGCTCGATTTGGCTCGAAACGCCTACAGGACACCCAACGCTCTTTTTCTGACTCATGGTCGTTATTATGTGGAGATCATTGCATCCAAAGCATCCGAAAAGGTGCCGCAGCCCGTAAAAAAGATGGCCGAGACATTCATTCACAACACCCCTGCAGAAGCATCTATTGTCAACGAAACGGAGCTGTTCCCCAAACAGGAAATGGTCAAAAGCAGTGTGGTCTTAATCTCTTCCAATGCTTTTGGTTTTGATGGTTTCGATAAGATCTTCACAACCGAATATGAATTTGACGATAGCCGTCTCACGGCCTATCTTTCCCACCGCAAGACGCCTGAGGAAGCAAAAAAAATGGCTTCGGCTTACACGCAGTTTTTATTGGCATACGGCGGGCAAAGTATTGAAGAAGAGTTGCCGATAAAGGATGCTCGATGGATAAAGATTTTAGACACCTTTGAAATCGTTTTTTATCATGATTCGTATTTGGCAGGCATTCGGGAAGCTTCAACCATTCATCAGGCGAAAACGCTGGCCATTCGATTATATCATCGAATAAAGGAAGAGGATAATGAATCTCGATCCGAAAAGTAACGGATTGAACCGGCGTCAATTTCTGAATCGATTGACCAAAGCAGGAATTTCCATAACTGCTGCCTGTGCCGCGGGCTTCTGGTTCCATGATTCCAAAGGTTACTTATCATCAAAACCAAAGCCGCCGAACCTTGCCCTTAAGGATTTTTCCATTGGTACTCAGGGGCAAAAAATGAGCATTGTCCGGGGAGAGGACAGGGTTGCCACCTTACGGATGGCTCTAAAATCACTCGGTGGTATTGAAACATTTATAAAAAGGGGGGATCGGGTGCTGCTAAAAGTCAATGCCGCCTTTGCATCTCCGGCCATGCTGTCGGCAACGACCCATCCTGTGATCATCAGCGAAATGACACAGCTTTGTTTTCGGGCCGGCGCCGCAACCGTCGTGGTAACGGATAACCCCATTAATGATCCGGCCAGTTGCTTTACCCTGACAGGCATTGCCGATGCTGCCCGCAAAGCCGGTGCCCGGGTGTTATTGCCGCGCGATGACCTGTTCAACCCCATGACGGTCAAAGGTGCAAAATTGATTCGGAATTGGCCGGTTCTTTACAAGCCCTTTACGGATATCACCAAAGTGATCGGTATGGCGCCTCTTAAAGATCACCATCGAAGCGGCGCATCCATGACCATGAAAAACTGGTACGGACTTCTGGGGGGGCGCCGCAATATCTTTCACCAGGATATACACGGCATTATCATGGAACTGGCCATGATGGTAAAGCCGACTTTTGTGATACTGGATGCGACTACAGCCATGATGACCAACGGTCCCACCGGAGGCTCTCTGTCGGATCTTAAAAATACCAATACCATGATCGTCAGTACGGACCAGGTCGCTGCCGATGCATTTGGCGC
>DNGT01000182.1 GCA_003486165.1 Desulfobacteraceae bacterium | reverse complement strand
TGCAATTTGATTGGGGTATTGGCAGGTAATATTTTAGGATTTTAAGGAAGGTAAACTATACGTGTTTACAGGGAATAAAACACCATGGACACTTAAAAACAATGAATTTTATTCATATGTCAAATTACAATTTCCATCCCTTCCTTTGCCACTATAATTTCCAGATCGGATTGGTTGCCAAAATGTTTCTGGCAGTGCTTTTCGAGTTCAAACAGTTCCTGGTCTGTCCGAAGAGGATCATGGTGAAAAAGAACTATTTTTTTAACATTGGCCTTGAGGGCGGAATCGATAGCATGTTCAAAAAATGAATGCCCCCAGCCAATTTTTGATGAAAAGTATTCTTCCTTGGTATATTGACAATCATGAATAAGGATATCTGCATTGCGATAAAAATCGAGCAATTTTTCATTCTCTTCACGGGCTGCCGTTTCTCCTTCATCACGAACATCGGGATCAAAATCCGCAGCGTTTGTGTCTGTTGAGAAAACGTTTCTAAAGGGCTCTGTGTCATAGGCGGTGCACAAAACTTTGCCTTTAAATTCAAACCGATATCCGAGACAGAGCAGCGGGTGATTCAGATATTTTGTTTTTAGCGTGATTCCGTCACCCAAATCCATTTTGCATTCACCGAGCTGTGAGTACTTGATATCTGCCGTAAGCTCACCGTGCAGCACCGGAAAGTATCGGTATCGTAAGAGGTCGCCCATTATTTTCTCAAGAGGATCATCTTCAAATGTTATCGGGCCGTATACCTTCAGTTTCGTACCCGGGATATATATAGGTCTGAAAAAAGGGAATCCGATAATATGATCCCAGTGGGTATGCGTTATAAATATTTCGGTGGTGATGGGTCCGTCTTGGATATCATCCCACACCAAGCGATTTCCCAGGGGATGGATACCGGTTCCGGCATCGATGATGATGAGTCTGTTTTTTTCACCGAAGCGAAGTTCCAGGCAAGGGGTGTTGCCTCCGAATTCCACTGTTTTGGGTCCAGGGCATGCAATAGAGCCGCGAACACCCCAGAAACGAAGCTTCATAATTTCCTCCTCAAACGGCAACTTTGAGAAATATTTGGGCTTTTTCTATCTCTTTCTCCACTTCATCGCTAAAAAAACTGATATTATTAAAATTTAATTCCGTGTTGTTCTCGAGATACGGCATGACTTCATGATAAATATTTTCCAAATAACAGTTTCCGGAGAAACCTATTTCCGAATTATTTGCAAAATAGTCCGATAGAATGACAGTGAAAAGAATGTCGTTTTGCACACCTTGATATGTTTCCGGGGCGTGATGATACGATATGGGATCTGAAATTTCCTTTCCCAGTTTCCACTTTTCCGCGATAAGATTTCCCACATAGGAATGATCAATTCCCAGCAACTGTTTTTCAGAAATAAAAAGAGGCTGCGGCTCTTTTTCAGTTATTCCTATTATATCCAGGTACTCATCAGAAAATTTACTGTTCAAAGGGACTTTCCCAATGTCATGCAAAAGCCCGGCGATGAAATATCCCTCCAGCAGCTGTTTGTCTATGTTACGTTTTTGGGCGATTAGTTTGGCAATGACGCCGACGCCAAGAGAATGTTTCCAGAACATATCCATGTTTAATGCACGAAAGTTTTTACGGGGCCCAAAGGCGCTCATCACGGTTGCGCCGAGAACAAGATTTTTAACCGTATTCATACCCAGCATAACAACGGCCCGAACCAGAGAGATAATTTCACGTGAGAGACCAAAATAGGCTGAATTAACAAGTTGCATAACCTTTCCAGTGAGCACAGGGTCTAAACTGATGACCTTGGTCAGATCTGTGGGTGATGTATTTACATCACGGCAGATTTCCATGACCTTTTTGACAGTCGCCGGAAAAGGAGGCAATTGTCTAATATAGTGGTTTAATATTGTTAAACGATGATGATATTGCAAGTGTAAACCTTTACCCTTAGATGAGACCTTTGCAAAACATCCCTTTTTGTCCGATTTCTTTGTCAGGCTCAATCTTTAATCCTCAAAATACCTTATGTATTCCTGTGGTTAAAAATTTCGCCTTTCTCGAACTCGAACAAAAATTCATATTTTTCAAAGGTCTCTATATTGTGTTCGTGCTTTGGTTTGCCCGAAAGCAGATCGATGATTTATCTTGTCAACTTATCGACATCCTGATAAAAAACTTGAATCATTTGTATTTGTTTGGATGTCGAAAAAACCAACCTTAGATTTACCCATATCACCAATTTCTAAACCGAGTCAACGTTGTGCAGAACGAATCATCTTGGAATTTCTACATAACTCAAATTTAGCACCCGAATACTGAAAACCTGTCACCCAAGAAATTTTGCGACAACAAATTTAATCCGAACCTATGATCAAAGCAACAAGGGGATAAAATTTCTGACAGAGTACCTTAAGCAAAAGTTTTATTTAAGCAAATCGATTTAAAAGAATATATTAAATTTCCAAGACACAATATATAGTAACTCGTTTTAATGAAATACAATATATTCTAATTCAATAGAATTATATATAAATTATACATAATTTTGCTTGACATCAATAAAATACAAGTTTATGATATAATTAAAAATTGTATCATAAACTAAAGATGATTGGAAATTTTATCCAATGAGCCCAAATCGCCTAAAAAAAATTCGAGAATCTCTCATGATGAGCAAGGCCGAACTTTCCAGAAAAGCTGGAATATCTCCCATTACTATTACACGGATTGAAAACGGGATGCCATGCAGAATGGAAACCATGCGAAAGATACTTTTAGCTTTAGGATACAAAATTTCCGATAAAAACAAAGTGTTTTTCGACTAAAACCAAGGCAGGAGTATTTTCTCGTCAGCAAGATGTAGTGAAGAATCTTTAAACAGTCAATCGAGGAAACCACCAGACAACAACGGCAGAGTCCAGAGGCTCTGCCGTTGTTGTTGTGTTTTCAGCTCAGAAATGGCCGCTTTTCCGGGAGCATTAACGTTTATTACATATAGAAGGACTCAAGGACCTACCACAAGCTTTTGTCCCGGATAGATGGTATCACCATCACCCAGTTTGTTGAGCTGACGCAATTTATTTACTGTCATACCGTACTGAGGTCCGATCTGGTACAATGTTTCACCGGGCTTAACAATATGATATCGATTTCCTGTGGTTTTCTTGGATACTTTTGCGGTTTTTGAAGTTTCGGTTTTCTGAGTTCTGACGTTGGTCATCTGTTTTTGAAGGTTGCTAAGGTTTATCGCGATTTGATCCATTCTTGACGTTAATGCTGCTTCAGACCGGTCAAAGCGCTCCTTGAACTGTTGAAACGTTTGGGTCTGTTCTGGGACTTGCGCCACCCGCTTATTAACCATTTCTTCAAAGTTTTTTACACTTTTTTCCAATGCCCCAATTCGATTTTCAAGCACGTTGCTTCGATGTCTGGCAAACAGCAACATTAAAAGAATTAGCAGAATCAAAAATCCGACACCAAATCTTGACAAAGGGATTTTTCCAGACATTTTGGGTGAGTTTGTTCCGAATTTTAGCTTTTTTTCTTCTTTCCATAGTGAATATTGTTCATTATAATTATTATCTTCCTGATTTTCATAAAACTTATCTGTTCTGTCATCGTCTCTTTGTGTCATGGCAAGACCTTTTCAAATGGTGAAATGGTGTGTATTTATCTAAATTGTAATTTAATCGAGTAATCTATATCATAATTTTTATTCAATTGAAAGAACCGGTTTCACAAAAAAATGGTTGTAAAGCACAAAATATTTTATGAAATCTTAACCTCACATCTTAAATGGTCACGCTATTATGCGGAATTGGATTTTTCAGTCGTATATCACATTGTCTTACCCATAGAATTTTATTGACAAAACTTTTGATTCCTTATAGTTAAACAACTTGATTTTTTTCCATGACAAGTGAATTGTTGCATCCCATGTTATTTCCCCAAAATTGCTCTTTTTAGGAGGATCGAACGATGGCCAACGATGTAATCGGATCGGTTCTGGTTGTAGGGGGCGGCATTGCTGGAATGCAATCTGCCCTGGATCTTGCCAATGCGGGATATTATGTCTATCTCGTTGAAAAATCACCGTCCATCGGGGGGGTGATGGCCCAGCTGGACAAAACGTTTCCCACCAATGATTGTGCCATGTGAATTATCTCACC
>DNGT01000076.1 GCA_003486165.1 Desulfobacteraceae bacterium | reverse complement strand
ACTAAGGGGACAAATAATAACAATAACCGACAACAATTCCCATGTATAGAAAAAAGACAATACACAAGAACGTCAGTAAGATACGAATTTTCGAAGCCTTGATTTGATGAAACATAATTTGGAAATTTAAAGCCATTGGTGTTTCGCTTTCTCTGTGAATTAAATAATATTTTTAACTATGCCTTTCTTGAAACGACAAAAAAACATTTCTTGACAGGCTAAACCCTGTCTATTTCTTCTCCCATCTGATTCTTATATAACTGATAATACATAAAAACCTTTTTGATATAGGAGTGAGTGGCCTTGAAAGGGGGGACACCGTTATAATTTCTGACATTTCTACTTCCCGCATTGTATGCTGCCAGGGCCAGTTTCAGGTCTCCGTTAAATCTGTTCACCATCTGTTTAAAGTATTGGACACCACCCGTTATGTTTTGATGCGGATTGAAAATATCTTCCACACCCAGTGATTGGGCGGTTTCGGGCATCAGCTGCATAAGGCCTTTTGCACCTCTATTTGAAACTGCCATGGTGTTGTACCCGGATTCCGCCATAATAATGGCTTTTATGAGGGCAGGATCAATTTGATAATGATTGGCTGTTTGGATAATAAACATGTGGTACAAATGTTCCGCTTTTNNAGCGACCCCCAGAATCATGACAGCAATAAACAGGGAACGTACAAGTTCCACGGTCAATATTTGAATGGTTATTTCTTTATTCATTACGCATTTCATTTTAATAGGATTAAAATGGTTCAGTAACTTTTCAGACAACTTGACAGTATTCATTGCAAAAACCATGCGCAGTTGAACATAAAAAATATAAAACGCAGTATAATCAAATATATAAATCTTAAATGAGGTGATGGAAACTATAGAAATTCGNNAATATTGGGGTGCGAAGCTTTGAATTGTTGGCTGATTACACATTAAAGCGGAATTCTATGATGTCGCCATCCTGAACTTCGTAAGTTTTCCCTTCCAGCCTTACATTTCCCAACTTTCTGGCTTCGGGATAGGATCCGGCGGATATAAGATCATCGAAGGAAACCACCTCTGCACGGATAAACCCTTTTTGCATATCAGTATGGATGACACCTGCCGCGTCAATGGCCGGGGTCTTTATTTTTACGGTCCATGCTTTTATCTCATCTTTTCCCAAAGTAAAAAAAGAGATAAGCCCAAGGAGTTCATAGGAGCGTTGGATCACCCTGTCCATGGCAGATGCCGTAATGTTAAATTCAGACAAAAACTCCTTGGCTTCNNAGGAAAACCGTCGTCATCATCCTCGTTGTTAAACAGGACCAGCATCGGTTTTGCGGATAGAAAGGCATAGCCTTTAAGGAGATGGGCTGATGCAAGGTCGGGTAAATTTCTGAGCGGTATTTCCTTTTCAAGGGCTTCAAGGCATTGGTTTAAAAGTAATAGTTCCTCGGGATCAGCTTTTTTGCCACGTTTTTTGTCAAGTCCCATGTGTTCCAGTTTTTTTTCAACCACCACAAGATCAGTCAAGATCAGTTCCTGATCGATGGTTTGAAAATCCTGATAGGGTGTCGGTGCTTCAAATCCGTATCCACCGAAATTGCGCACCACATGAATCAGGGCGTCACAATCCCTGACCTGGGTCCAGATGTTCTGATCTTTTTTTTGACGCAGGACATCCGGCAGAAAGTATTCTACCTGAGCATAAATGGTTTTTGGGGGTTTATACATGTTACTGAGCACATCCAGGCGTTTGTCCGGGACATGAATGGTGCCGATTCGGTTTTTACCTTTTTGGCTTTCGGGCATAATATTGTGTGTCAACGCTTCAAATACGGTTGATTTTCCGGATCTTGAAAGACCGATAATTCCGAGTTTCATTTTATACTATGCCTATTTATTTCAGGGGTCGTGGTTTTTTTATTTGTTAAATCGCTCCATGGATAATGCTTTTTTTCAAGCCGTATAAACTCGTAATTAAAGGATCTTAGAGAAAGAACAGAAGTTGCTCTGCAAATAATTGAATAGACTTGAAACAAGCACGCTCTTACTGTTGAAATATTTCGGTTTTTGTCTGTTCTTTCTAACGATCCCTAAACCACTCAAACAGTACACGATTTTCAAAAAAGATGATCCATATCGCATTTCTTAATCAACACACGCACAACTTGTTTAGTATCCATTCATAAATCTATATAAGACACAAATTAAGTTTCCTATTCAGAAATGGCCATTTTTCATAAGATCAAGGAAACCAATGAATTGCGCGGAGGCGTACAAGTGGTAAGTCGCACAAGTAATTCCACAGATTGACTAAGAGGTTGCGGAAAATGGCCATTTCTGGATGGAAACTACTTAAAGTTATAGTGCTTCTTCACCGGCACTTTAATATCCCAGACACATGATAATCCTTTTGGAAATGTAACAAAATCCCCTTGTCCGAATTCCACTTGATTTCCATCTTCTGTTTCCACAACAACCTTGCCCGCAAGCAGAAAACACTCTTCAGTGCTGTCATAATGCCAGTCAAAACGGGAAACTTCTTTTTCCCATATGGGCCAGGATAAGACACTCTTCGCTTCCAGATCCTTATCTGTGGGTTTCTTGATATCGATTTCCATATTCCACTCCTTTTAAAAGACATCAAAGCATTCGAGGAAAGTGAAAAAACAACTTGTCATTATCGCATGTCAGCACCGTTTTGTCGTTGGCTGATCCGCAATCGAAAAACCATTTGCATCATTTTTATAAAGAGTATAGTGAAGCCCAGATTTTATGTCAAGAGACCCTATGACTCGGCAGCAAGCGCCAATGATTGGCCTTGACAAGCGCCAATGATTTGCACATGATTAAAATTTAAAAAAGCTACTTGAATTTGTATGTCTGTATTCACTAATATTGGTTGGTATTGCAAATTGCGGAATTGCACTGTCGGATGGGTTGCGGCAAAAGCGATGAGTGTTACAGATTAGGGCATCAACTGATTTGTAAAAGGCCATTAAATTTTTGAAAACACATGGAAAAATTATATAATAGGTCCTATTTTTTTGATCAGGGGCTTCATTTTGAATGCCAACGGTGTGGTGTATGCTGTACCGGAGATCCGGGGATAATCTATGTCGATAGAGATGAAGTTCCGCGTATCGCCGAATATCTTTGTGTCGAGGTTTCACTTTTCATCGAAAAATATCTCTATCCGTTTAGAGCCGGGTATAGTATTAAAGAACATTCAGACGGACGGTGTTTTTTTTATGATGACGGGTGTTCAATTTATCCCGTGCGCCCCGATCACTGCAAAACCTATCCCTTCTGGTTTGAGAATCTACGTTCTGTAAAAAAATGGAGACGTCTGTCCAGGGAATGCCCTGGGATCGGCTGCGGCCCCTTATATTCAAAGGAAAAGATTCTGAAAACTGTTCAGTCAACAATGAGTGCTGTAGTGAAAAGCTTTTTTTGAGACAACAAAAAATATCAGTTGAATATATGAAATAAATTAGAGGTGATCAATGGGTGAGATAAAAAGCACACTTGATCTGGTCATGGAAAAAACCCGTCATCTGACGCTGAGCCAAGAAGAAAAAGAGGCACAAAATCGGATTGAAGTCAACAAAAGGCTTCAAGGTTTGCTTCAAAAATATCAAGACAATCTATTGAGGAAGGAAAACCTGAATAAAGAGCTGGACAACTTGAAAATAGCATATAATTTGAATGTGGATGAAATGCTGGCGGATTTGCTCTTAAATAGCCTTAAAATAGGTCGGGATAATACAGTGTTTCTTGAACTTTTGAATGAAATATTTGGATTAAATCTATCTGGCATTGAGACGATTTTTCAAAACTTTAAAGCAACAGTAAAATCCGCTACTAAAAAAAGAGTTGATCAAATCAAAACAGATCTGTCCGTAAAGCGATTTATTTCAGGTTCTGCTGTTATTCCGAATCTTGAGAGCGACAGTGAATGGTTGTCAATGTTGGGTCATATCATGGACGGGTTTGATCAGACCCTAAATAAAGAAAAAGCCGCCTTGACCAAAGAATTGTCACTGGATTGAGATAGCATAACCAAGGGAGTTGAATAGATGATACGATGCGGCGAAATTATAGTGCGGGGCTTTCATATTGATATTTTTTCGCATGTTAACAATGCACGCTATCTGGAGTTCATGGAAGAGGCGAGATGGGTAGTTATAGATAAATATATTGGTCTTAAGAGAATGCAGGCAAAGGGAATCATCTTTGTTGTCGTCAATATCAATATTAATTATCGAAGGCCTGCATCTGTGGGTGATATCCTTGAACTGTATCTCGGTCTTACTAAGATTGGCGGTAAAAGCGCGGTATTTTATCAGGAGATCCGGTTAAAAGGAACAGAGACAGTTGTTGCAGATGCTCATGTGACATTTGTGTTTGCTGATAAAAATACAGGCAAGGCTGTCAAAATTGATGATGAGATAAAGAGGTTAATCGGAAAAATTAAAATTTAAACCCAAAAGCAGTCCAAGTGATCAATTATACCCATCCACACCAATCTCGAGGGGTTGATTCTACCAATTTTCTTCTTAAATTAAAGCCATGAATTAAACCTTATTCAATCAGCTTTGGAGTTTGTTAATGGCATTTGTTTCGGTCCCAGGATTAAAGGGCAAAGTTTATGTCCCTGAAAATCAGCAGGAAAGGCTAAAAAAGCATCCTTGCAAGGAGTGTTATTTTTGTCAGTTTTGCGGTGACGATCGGTGCAGGGTGTGTCAAGATCCAAAAAAATGTACATACAAGACATCTTTCCAGAAATAAATTCCATATAAATACTTAATCCTCGATATTCGATTCGAGCTGTTCGAGTTTTTTTTCAAACATGGTTTTTTGTTCTTCAAGAGCCGTGGTGGATTGTTCAAGTTCATCAAAGAGGTTATCGATGGCTGACCGGCAGCTATGGATGGAACGAGAGAGAATAGCGATCTTTTCGCCGTCACCGGCCTGTGAGGCCGTCAGTAAACCAGCATTGAGTTCATTGAGCTCATTTTCCTGTTTTACGATACTGTTTTCAATACGGNNTGGAACGTATACGCCGTTTTTCTTTTTTGGACAACTTTAAGTTCGATTCTTTATTAAGGTCAGTTATATTGAGGTAAGCTTCCGAAGCCCCTGTTTCATCCGACCATCCTTCTTTTTCCAGAAACTGCTGATAGCTCCCTTCGAAGACATCAATACGATGGTTTTGAAAGACGATAAGACGCTCTGCAAGTGCATGCAAGAACATTTCATTATGGGTAACCATAATGACAGTCCCCTCAAAACTGTCGATGGCGGCAAGCATCGCGTCACACGATTCCATATCCANNCTGCTTTTTTCTCCACCGGAAAGAACGCCGATTTTTTTTAACGCACTGTCGCCTTCAAACATCATTGCACCGCAAATATTTCTTGCCTGCTGGCGGTCTATATCCGGATTCGAAAAGAGAATTTCTTCTTCTATAGTTCTTGATTCATTCAGGTTTTTAACATTGCTTTGTTCAAAATAACCTTGCTTTACCGCCGGATGAAGAGCGATTTCACCATTCTGGGGTTTGAAGATCCCTGACATAAGCTTTAACAGTGTGGTTTTACCTTTACCGTTTTTTCCGACAACACAGATACGTTCCCGTGCCTTTGCTGAGAAATTAAAATTGCTGATCAGCGGTTTTTGAGGGTCATATGAAAAGGAAACATTTTGAATGTTCATCACATGCTTATTAGGAACCGAGGTGCTTCGAAAAGAAAAGTCAAGTGACTTTAGTCTTTCCAGCTTTTCTTTTTTTTCCATCCTGGACAGCGTCTTGATACGCGATTGAACCATATTCGCAAGCCTTGCCTTGGCTCTGAACCTGCTGATAAACAGTTTTATTTCCTTACGCCGGCGCTCGTCATTGAGACGGGTCTTTTCGTGAACCTCTTCGTCTTGGACAAGTTGCGCATAATACTTTTCGGTATT
>DNGT01000501.1 GCA_003486165.1 Desulfobacteraceae bacterium | reverse complement strand
AAAATAAGAGCTCAAATTCTCGTCATATTTGCTTCAGCAGATCAATAGAAAAAAATTAGGCAGAGAAACCACCTCTGCCTATGATTAAATTCTTAAAAATTTACACGCGATTAGCTTATGGCAACTTATAACTACCTTTTGATTTGCCTACATTTTGATAAGTCCCCTCTTCTGATGGTTGTACACTATAAGATGTGTATTCTCCTTCAGATTCAATACCAGCGAACTTGCCTGTACCACCAATGTACTTATATTTCCCTTTCTGGGGACCGGGTCCTAGTTTTTGATCCTCTTGTGTCACCTGAAAAAATATCTTATCACCGTTGGGAGCAATTCCAATACAGTAGCCCATAATTGTTCCTACACCTTTTACGTAAATAGCTGTTCCAGCACAATTTTGCGATATATTGTGTATTGGGTGTTCAGCAGAGTCATTGAGGTAAACACCCTTTTGCTCCCAAGTTGAGAAAAAGGTTCCCTCTTCAAGCGGAAAAGCTTTCCATGTGCCGACTGCAATACTATGTCCAGAATCCATTCCCTCTTTTGCCATTTCTTCACAGAATATATTTCCAGCCGTAACTAGCAAAAAAAGGATGAGGATTATAATAATAAATACATTTTTCATAACAACCTCCTTTTCTATTCGCTGTAGGTGGGTTTTTCTTGAAAAGAAATTTATTTGGTTCCCAGCAGGATCTAATAGTTCCCGCCAGGAGATAGATAGGCACAATTTAAGTGGCTTCTCCATTGGGTCTTATCCTTTTGGGTTGAGTTTTTAGGGAAACCAGTTCAACCTCAAGACAATAAGAAAGTTGGCAATTAAGGAAATATGAGCATTTAATTTTCAGTTAAGGTGTGATTCTGTTCAGAATGATGCATTAAATCAGGGCAGAAAAGATATGGAGATGAGGTTCAATTGGGCTTCGAGTCAACACGATATTTTTGGTCAAGAATTTATCGCTTTTTTAATTAAAATTTTCATCATAGTCAAGAAAATTTTCAAAAGTACTACAGTGTATTAATTGAAAAGGTGAGAATGTAAGCATGTTGGGATTGTGTTATCTGCCAATCTGCAAAATCGACAAATTAAAGATACGTAGATGAACTGAACCGCTTCGCGGATAAGGTTCACCCACCGACCTTATTTTACCAACAGGCCAATTTTAGCTTCCTGATCATATCCATATTGGTTTATGCTGCCTCCAGGTGAAGTTTCCCATTTATTAACTTTTTGCCAAGGAGGTATCATGATGGCCAATTATCTGAGAACCCAATTTGTCAACTACATGAGCATACAGCGATTTTCCGATCACACAAAAAGAAGCTACCTTACCGGAGTGAAGCTGTTAACCAAGTATTACATGCAGTCGCCCGACACTTTGACCAACGATCAAATTCAAGACTATATTCGCCATCTGCTTGAAGAACGCAAATTGTCTTGGGGCACCTGCAACTCTTATTTGTCCGGTATTGTCTGCTTTTACAGGCACATTTGCAAATGGGACGATACTCAGTTTCAAATTCCGCCGCGACCGCGGGTTAAGAAACTGCCGATCGTTTTTAGCCAGTCAGAAGTAAAACGACTGCTTGCTGCAGCTGACAATCTTAAACACCGGCTGTTACTGCAAACTGTCTATAGCTCCGGACTGCGGGTCAGTGAACTGGTTCGTCTCAAACCTCATCATATCGAAAGTGACCCTGACCGTATGATGATACGTGTCGATCAAGGCAAAGGAAAAAAGGATCGTTACACGATTCTTTCCCACAAACTGCTTACGGATCTGAGAACGTATTGGAGCAAATATCGTCCCGGCAAATGGTTGTTTGCCGGTCAAAAGCCTGAAAATCATCTATGTGAAGGCGCGGCACAAAGCGCTTTTTATCTGGCAAAAAAAAAGCCGGTTTAAAAGGCGGCTGCGGCATTCATACGCTGCGCCACAGCTTTGCCACTCACTCACTTTACCAGGGAACCGATCTGTACACCCTGAAGCGTTTTCTGGGTCACGCCTCGTTAAAATCCACCATTATATATCTTCACCTCCTACCGGAGCGCATGCAACAGTGCAAAAGCCCTCTGGATACCCTTTATGAAGATGATCAGTAAGGAGGTGCAATAATGAAAAAAACACACACTGATTCCCTGCACCCAAGATTACAGGCTCAGGTCGAACTCGCCGATATTTTCCACCTTTACGCAGATGATTACCGGCGATCACACGCGGTGTCATATGAACAGTTAAAAGTTATGCGCCACATACAAATATGTCGAACCGCTGTGCTTGGCGGTCATGTTGAGCAATGTAATCAATGTGCATTTGAGCAGATCGCTTACAATTCCTGTCGAGATCGGCATTGCCCCAAATGCCAAACATTGACAAAAGAAAATTGGCTCAATGACCGCAAAGCAGAACTGCTTCCGTGCGGATATTTTCACCTGGTGTTCACCCTGCCACATGAGCTCAACCCCATTATCCTATCTAACAAAAGAATCACCCTGAACATCTTATTTGCCGCGGTCAACCAGACCCTTCAAGCCTTTGCCAAAGATCCGCAGTGGAGACTTGAAGGCCGGCTTGGATTCATCAGCGTTTTGCATACATGGTCGCAGACACTTATCGACCATTTCCATCTGCATTGCCTGATCCCCGCAGGGGCGCTTGCCTTTACAAAAGACAGGTGGATACCAGCCAATGAAAAATATCTGTTTAAAATTACTTCTCTGGCTTCAGCCTTTAAAAAGCGCTATCTCAAACTGCTGTTTAACGCCTACTTAAAAAACGAGCTGGTCTTTTCAAAAAAAACGGCGGCCCTTAAGTCCAAGCAAAACTTCCAACAGCTGATTAACGCGGTTTCAAAATCAAGATGGATTGCATACGTAAAACGTCCTTTTGCCGGCCCCCAGCAAGTGCTTGAGTATCTTGGCCGTTACACTCACCGGGTGGCTATATCCAACAACCGCATCATCTGCATTGATAACGGCAAGGTTACTTTTACCTACAAAGACCGGCAAAATGACAACCAAATCAAAAAAATGACCCTGGATGCCGATGAGTTCATTCGCCGATTTTTGCTTCATGTGCTGCCAAAGGGCTTGATCAAAATCCGATACTTCGGCTTTCTATCACACACAAACAAAAAAAACGACATCGCGCTGATTAGAAAATTAATCGATCCGGATNNATCAGAAAATTGCCTAAACCAGATATTTGTATTTCGTCCTAATCACTTCATCAGGTTTGAGCTCTATTAGCAGGTATTTAAAAGCGGCTGTTAAAGCGCGATACAACAGCTGCGCACTTTTTTAGCCCATCAATGGATAGACAAACATGGTTGACCAGACTTATCATCATTTACACACAACCAAATGGGTTGCCGGTAGGTCAAATTTCTTTTGTAATTCAATTCAGCTGTTTCAATTCGGGTGTTTATGCAAAAAGGATTGTTGCGATGCCATCCATATAATCCCCA
>DNGT01000285.1 GCA_003486165.1 Desulfobacteraceae bacterium | reverse complement strand
GATGGATTTTTCTTCATCCTGTCCTACGTAGAAGCGAACCACCGCCATGGACATGCCCGGGCTGGATGTTGAATATACATATTCTACACCCGGAATTTCCCACAACAGCTTTTCCATGGGGCTTGTGACCCGCTCTTCGACTTCTTTGGCGCTGGCTCCGGGCATTTTTACAAAGATGTCAATCATGGGAACGATAATCTGTGGTTCTTCTTCCCTGGGAAGGGCGATGACCGATGCGATCCCCAGCAAGATGGCTGCGATAATAAACAAAGGGGTCAGTTTGGAATCGATAAAAAACTGTGCGATTTTGCCGGCGGCACCTGTTTTCTGCGTCATGAATCCATCTCCACTGTCATGCCGTTGATTAGAGTTGGTGGAGGAGCGGTTACGTAACGATCTCCTTGCTTGAGGCCTGATAAGACTTCTATGGAATCGCCGAATGTTCTGCCGGTTCGAATGAGTCGAAATTTGGCGGTTTGTGTGTCATCCACAATATAAATGCCGGTCAGTTGCCCGGAATGTATGACAGCAGTTAACGGGATTAAAATTAAACTGGCTTTACCGATAGGAATTGCAGCCCGAGCGAACATTCCGGACCGTAGTTCCTTGTCGGCCGGTATTCTAACCTTGACTAAAAATGAACGACTTTTTTCATCTGCGGCAGGAAAAATTTCCTGTACGCTTCCTGTTAACGATTTGTTGCTGAGGGCGGAAACCGTCACGATTATCTCCTGGTTCAAGCCAATGGTATGGATATACTGTTCAGGCAGCACCAGATCAACGATGTAGTTTCCTTTTGTTTCAAGAGTGAAAAGCGGTTTTCCCGGTGCGGCAAGATCTCCCACGTCAATCATTTTCGCCCGGATTGTTCCGTCATAGGGTGCCAGTATGACCGCATCTTTTGCAGAGACAACCGCTGATGATAAACCAGCTTCGACCTGTTTGACGCGCTGTTTTGCGGCATCCAGCCCGGCTTGGGCCTGTTGGTATCTGGATTTGACCTCATCAAACTCCTGAGGACTGGTGGACTCATCTTTCATCAGGTTCTGGTATCGGGTGTAGGTGGCTTTCGCAAGTTCTGCGCCGGCGCTGGCCGCAGTTTCTGCGCGTTGGGCTTCCAAAAGTGCAGCTTTTGCTTGACGAAGCACGGCACCCACCTGACGATCATCGATGTTTGCGAGCCGATCCCCCTTTTTGACGGGGTCTCCTTCTCGGACTAAAATTTCTATTACGGTTCCCATAAGTTTGCTGGAAATCGTGCTGACGGTTTTGGCGCTGACCGTTCCTACGGATTCGTAAAAAAACGTTTGCCGGATAAGTTTAGCAGAGATCACGGTTGCCTTTACCTTCTCATTTTTAGACGCCTTAACATTTCCCGGGTCTATTTTTTCACCACAACCTATTAAGAGAAAGACCGCGGTAAATATAATGAAATAAGAGAATCGTTTGTTTTTCTGCATGATAAACTCCTTAGATAAACGTCCCGGAACTTATACCTCACATTGTAATATTTAACTGAACTTTATACCCCTTGTTTCAGTATATAAAAAAAGTACCATGGTATGTATCGTTGTATTGACGTTGCCTAATATTAAGGATGCGAAGCGTGAGTTATTGAAAATTTGTGCCAAGGGTTCCTGCAGCCAGTTCAAGCTCGACGCGAGCCACTTTGTAATCGTGAAGCGCCTTGAAATAGTTGGTGTGGGCCTGTTGGCAGGCCAGTTCTGCATCAAGAAGGCCGACGATCGTTAACAAACCGTTATTGTATCGATTTCTAACAATCCGCAAACCTTCTTCAGCCTGATCCACGGCGGTTTTCGCCACTTCTATCCTTTTTCGAGCGCTTTTTGCCTTTAGAAAAGCTTCCCGGACCTGGACTTTTATTCCCAGCTTTATACTTTTTTGCATTTCCTGAACCCGGCTCAGCAAAGATTTGGCGGCCTTGGTTTCTTCGGTGATACGGTTTCCGCTAAAAATGTTGACCCGCATCACAGCTCCGATGGAGTAATTGTCCGCCGAACCACTGAAATCTTCCGAGTTAATTTCGTAATTTCCAACCAGATTGACGTCAGGGTAATGACCGGCTCGAGATTTTTCCACTTCTTTTTTGGCAATTTCTTCCTCTATACGTAGATTTTCCATTTCGGGGCGTTTGGACAAGGCGGCATCGATCCACGTGTCAATGCTTCCGTTAATTTCGACACCTATGGTCAGCGGCGTCACCGGGTTTAAGGGGTTGGCTTCACCGGAACCCATGGAAGCGTTCAACATCGCCTCATTTATTTTGAACCGGCTTTCTGCTAAAAGCTGCTGCTGTTCTAAATCTGCGATATAAACCATGGCTCTTAAAAGATCGCTTTTTACCACAAAACCGCTGTTATAACGAGACTTTATCATATTGAGATTGGCATTCGAGGTGTCAAGTGCTTGTTTTGTAACCATGATATTTTTCTGGGCAAGAACAAGGCCGACATATGCTTTAGCGGTTTGGACAATCACGTTTTGTCGGGTCCGTTCGAGGGTTAATGATGCAATGGACAGATTCTGTTTGGCCTGTTCCCAACCGAGCTTGGTTCGGCCGCCTTCAAAGACGGACCAAGAGGCAGAAAAATTAGATGTAAAGTTGTTAATGGGGTCCGGGTCATTCAGCCTCATGGGATCGAAGTCTCCTTGCGTAATGGCGGCTTGATTCAATTTGGTGCCAAAGGCCCACATGGGATTGGTGGTTCGGTTGAATGATTGCGTAAAATTAAGCTGGGGGTAGAAACCGGAGAGGGCTTTGACCGAATTGGATTTTACAGCATCCATCTGAAAACGTGCTGCTTTTATTTCCGGATTCTGTTCCACAGCAATGTGAAT
>DNGT01000316.1 GCA_003486165.1 Desulfobacteraceae bacterium | reverse complement strand
CTTTCAAAAAATGATTATGAGATCATTCACGCCACCAGTGCCAAAGAAGCCCTGGAAAAGATGGCCAAAGATTCATTCGCACTTCTCATCTCCGATATTGTGATGCCGGAAATGAACGGTCTTGAATTGTTAAAGCTTGTAAAAAAAGAATGGCCGTTAACTAAAGCGGTGATGATGACAGCCTATGCTTCCACCGATACAGCAGTAAAAGCCATTCGGCTGGGAGCCCTGGACTATATTTCAAAACCNNTTTACTCCGGATGAGCTGAGATCGACGGTTGAACTGGCCTTGTCCGGAAAACTCATCGAGGCACCCACCACGGAAAAGGAAAGAGAGATTATCGATGTCGATATTCCCTTTGGCAGGGAAGAGGTTGCGAAATATGCAGGTGATGACTTTGTAGACAAACTCGGGCCTTCAGATATGCCGGTGGTTGAAGCTGCACCGGAAACCTTGGAAGGTTATTGTGCAGTTGGGAGTATGATATGCGATATTTTTAAAAAGCTTGGAAATACCTGTAAAGGCGGAAACAAAACCGGTGAATGTCCCCAACTGAAAGCCAAAAAGAAAAAGGGNNCAGCATGAAGGTGTATCGTTTATGCCGTATGAAGAACTCAAAAAGAATGTTGCGCAAATGATGGCGGCAACATCCGAAGTTTCTGCGGATGTCATTGAATTTCCGAAAAAAGCCGTCCGGGCGGAAATTTTGGTGATCGACGATGAAGTTGCCGTCAATAACAACGTTCGTAAAATACTCTCAAAAGAAGATTTTAATGTGGATCAGGCCGTTACGAAAGCCGAGGCCCTTGAAAAGATCGAACAAAAAGCATACGCGCTGGTTGTGCTGGATTTAAAGATACCGGAAGTTAATGGCCTGGAGCTTCTAAAGGCAATTCGTGACAAAAGACCTGACACCATGGTCATTATTATTACCGGATATGCCAGTATCGAGACAGCCGTTGAAGCCTCAAGAATGGGCGCGGTCGATTACCTTCCCAAACCGTTCACGCCCGAAGAAATCCGTGATGCAGCTGAAAAAGCCTTCCGTTTTGCCGCTTAAACCTTTTAAGCGTCTCCCAAACCCAGATGGGATTGGGAGACGCTTTCAACATTCGATAAAAAAGCAAGCCTTACATCCCAACATTACTAAAAAGCCTTTGAAGCGGCAAGCCGAATCAAAAGGAGATGCCGCGCAAGATGTTGCGGTATGCCATTGAAAAGTTTCCTGAACCTAAAAGACAATAGTATTTAAAAGGAGATATCTGATGAGTGCTCAGAAACGTCGTGTTGGAGATTTTTTTAATGATTGATAAAAATGGTTGATACTCTGTTTTTTAGCAGGTATAAAATAAGAAAAAAGTAAAATGTCAGAACACCTTATATTGTTAAATTAACCATTTCAAAAATTTGAAACGCTCGGTTTAGGATTTATAATTTTCAGCGCTAAAGGTCTTTGTGTGAAAGGAGGAAGTTATGCCCACATATGAATTCATTTGCGAAAAATGTAAAAAGCCCTTTACCCTGATTATGAAGATTTCAGAGTATGAAAAGAAAAAATTTCAATGCCCGAAATGCAAAAGCAAAAAGGTGAAACAGCAGGTTACTTCTTTTCAAACGATTACGTCCAGCAAGTCCTAACATCTCACGGCGTTTTCAGCTCATCCTGTATCTCAGATGTGTGAACCGTTTTTGCGTTTTATCGTTGTTTACGCCCATGGCAAGGGCTTTTCGGGTGCCCACCATAACCACCAAATTTCGGCCTCTTGTTATGGCGGTATAGATCAGGTTGCGCTGGAGAAGGATATAATGCTGGGTGAGGACAGGGATTACCACTGCTGGATATTCCGAACCCTGTGACTTATGCACGGAAACAGCGTAGGCCAAAACCAATTCATCAAGTTCGTAAAACTCGTAGATGACATTCCGGCCGTCAAACAATACCGTAATTTCGTTCTCATCCGGCCGAATACCCACAATCCTGCCGATGTCGCCGTTGAACACTTCCTTGTCGTAATTGTTCCGTATCTGCATAACTTTGTCGTTTACCCTGAAATTACGGCTCCCGCGAATGATTTCCACTTGAGCAGGGTTTAAGCTTTTTTGAAGCTCCATGTTTAGATTTTCGGCCCCCACCACCCCCTTATGCATGGGTGTCAGCACCTGAATGTCGTCCACCGGATCCAGGCCGAAACGTTTGGGGATGCGCTCTTTGGTCAGTTCCAGAATGATCTCTAAAACTTTTTCAGGATCTTCCTGTTGAATGAAAAAAAAATCGTTGCCCGGCACATCGTCCTCAAATGTTGGAAGAATTCCGTTATTGATTTGATGAGCGTTGACGATAATCCGGCTTTCTCTGGCCTGTCGGAAAATTTCCTTCAGNNCCTCCTTTAACAAAACTGTATTCCAGGAGGCGATGGATGGTCTTGGCCTCATAACCCGTGGCCTCACTCATCCGTTTTGCGGCTCTTCCCGTAGGTGCGGCCAGGAGCGTTTTTACCTTGAGCTTGGAAAAGATTTTTATGATCGCATTGATAATAGTGGTTTTACCGGTGCCCGGTCCA
>DNGT01000315.1 GCA_003486165.1 Desulfobacteraceae bacterium | reverse complement strand
TTTGCTGCTGTTGCCATTTTTTCCTCCTTCAAGAAATTTTCTATTTATTTATTTTTAAATGTTATCTGTTTTTTGTTGCTGAATGATGTCTTGCCATTCCTTTTTGCATGATGTGTGCCAAAAAAGCGTTCAAAACTTATCCTTCTGATATTATTATTTTTAATTAGAGCATAGAACTTTGGGCAAAGGGATGGTGTATAAAATAAATATACACTCAAATATGAAGCAAAGAAAGACGTTTTCAACGGAATAAGCATAGATATCGGTGTTGTTATTCTTTGAGCAAACTTTGATAATGCATTGTTTTTACAGAAAACAAATCGATAGTGAAGAATGGGGAGTACGGGAAGACACACGCTTTTTACAGGTCTATTTAAAAATTCTGCGGACCGTATAATAAAAATATACAGAGTATATTTTCCTTACTCTCAAGTTTTACACCCCAAATTTCAAGCAACGTCTATAAATTGATACAAATGGGTATTTGCAACTGGAATGTTGGAATACTGGTAGTATTTCGAGGATTAAAATTTGAGTCCGACCCCATAGAAATTGGTTTCGCATTTCACGGGGCAGGCACAGATATTGACGAAAAAGACCGTTTTCGTTCAGGCACTAAGCATCCGGTTTGGTCGTTCTGGGAAGCTTGATGTTGTGTTTTTTCATTAGCGCCTGGAAGTTGGTTCTCTGAAGACCCACCTTTTGGGCTGCGCGGGTGATATTCCAGTCGTTTTTCATCAATGCATTCATCACGAAATTTTTCTCGACTTTTAGTATCGCTTTCTCACGGATTTCTTTTTTAATTCGTTTAAGTTCATCATTGGTTTCAGGAACATGATCGATCAATTCTTCAATATCAGCCATCTCTCCCAAAAGAGGGAGCTCTCGATGGGTAATTTTGTCTTTTTCACACAAAATAACCGCCCGTTCGATAATATTCCTCAGTTGTCGGACGTTTCCCGGCCAATCATATGCGGTCAAGCGTGCCACGGCATCATCATCGAATCCAATGATCTTTTTTTCGAAATCTTGACAAAATTGATGCAGAAAATGATAGGAAATGGGTAAAATATCCGCCTTTCTCTCTCTTAAAGGGGGAATAAGGATCGGATATACAAAAATGCGATAATAAAAATCTTGTCTGAATGAACCCCTTTCAACCATTTCTTCAAGATTCTGATTGGTGGCAAAAATCAACCGGACATCCACTTTTTCGGTCCTGGTGCTCCCTAAAGCCAGGAATTCTCGATTCTCTAAAAACCTTAACAATTTGCTCTGAACACCCAGGCTGATATTGCTGATTTCATCCAGAAACACNNGTGCCGCCGTTTGCCAGTTTGAAAATGCCCTCCTTGTCATGGTGTGCCCCCGTAAATGCCCCTTTGGTATAACCGAAAAGCTCGCTTTCCAAGAGGGTGTCCGACAAAGTCCCGCAATCTACGGCAAAAAACACCTTGCTGTTTCTGTTGCTGTTAGCGTGAATCGCCCTTGATATCAACTCCTTACCGGTTCCGCTTTCCCCGTAAATAAGCACGGTCGCATCAGTGGGGGCAACTTTTTGAACCATGGAAATGACATTTTTGATTTTCGGACTCTCCCCGATAAGTTGATGGGAAAACATTTTTCGGCGCTTTTTCTGTTCCACGAGCTTTCGGTTCTGAATCAGCATTTCTCTTTGAATCAACGCCTGTCGAACAACCGCTCGCAGTTCGTGCGGCGTAAACGGTTTCGGGAGGTAGTCAAAGGCCCCCATCTTCATGACTTCGACGGCTGATGAAACGCTGGCATAGCCGGTGATAACGATGACCATGGTTTCCGGATAAGACGCTTTCAATCGTCGGAGAACTTCCATACCTCCCACGTTACTCATTTTTAAATCGGTGACCACCACATCGAACAGGGTTTCATCCACCATTTTTAATGCATCATATCCATTGAGGGCATACCGGACGTCATAATCCATTTTAGAGAGTATTTTAATGCAGTTTCGGCAAATCTCAGGCTCATCATCAATGATGAGGATAAGCGGATTATGGGTGGTCATCTTGATTTCCTTGGTTGTGTGGGAGCCTGATGGTAAACGTCGTACCTTGACCCGGCTGGCTCTGAACACGAATGTCCCCGCCATGCCGTCCGATGATGCCATGTGTAATGGCCAAACCAAGACCGGTTCCGATGTCCCGGGTGGTAAAAAAAGGTTCAAAAATTTTATCCACAACCTCGGCAGCAATTCCTTTTCCGGTATCGCTCACGGTTATGTTTACAAATTGATTGTCCGGCAAAAAGGCTGTTGAAACTGTAATTTTACCGCCGGGATCAGTGGCGTCGGTGGCATTGAGGATAAGATTGATGAGCGCCTGTTGAATCTGTTCCTTATCCAGCAGCAATTCCGGAACTTTTTCGGAAAGCGCATCTAAAATTTGTACATCCTTGAATTCAGCCTGTTTGCGGGTTAGCCGGATACATTCAGTAATGATGTCATTAATGTTGTGATGCTTTTTGGCCGGCTTTGTCTGACGGGCAAAATCGAGAAGACTGGCAACAATCTTACGGCAGCGGAGCGTTTCATTGGTGATGGTCTCAAGCTCCTCGTACATGGGATTTTTCGGATCGATATCCTCCTGGATCAACATGGCTGTTGTCAGGATGGTGGTCAGCGGATTGTTGATTTCATGCGCAACGCCGGCGGACAATCGGCCGATGGAGGCCAGTTTGTCCTGTTGCATCATCGCCTGCCGGGTGTTGATATCCGCCGTAATATCCCGGGAAAGCTCGATGGCACCGATGATCTCGCCGTTTTCAAAAAACGGGTATGCAGAGATTGAATAATAGACATTCTTGTTATCCTTGTCTTTGTGGATATGGGTTTCCTTTGTCGGCTTTCGGGTCTTAAGTGTTTCCTCAAGAGGACATTTATGATCTTCACCGGAACATGGAACAGACTGCCTGTGGGTAATTTCATAGCAGTATCGACCGACAGCTTCTTTTCGCTCCAAGCCCAATTTGTTAAGAAGGGTTTCATTGATATCCAGAATCCGGTAATCGGATCCGATAATTATCACATCTTCTTGAATCAGTTCATTGATGAAAAGATCATACATTGCTCTGTTCCGGTGGTAATCCTTTAATTTTTGACGCATTTGAATTTTTTCAAATGCCCTTTGAAGCGCCATTTCCAGAGCATCATCATTAATCGGTTTTGTAATAAAATCGGTTGCTTCATGTTTTAAACTTTTA
>DNGT01000346.1 GCA_003486165.1 Desulfobacteraceae bacterium | reverse complement strand
GACATCCCAAAACCAGAAGAACAACAGCCAAAAAAGATAACCGTTCATTAATATCGAGTGTCAAAGACGAACAACAAAACCAAGGGGCGGTTTATCACAAACCGCCTCAAATTTAAGAAATACCTAATTTAAAATTTGAAACGATCAGATTAGGTCATAATGAGGTGAATAAAATGAGTAAAATAATTGGAATCGATTTGGGCACCACCAATTCATGTGTCTCAATCATGGAAGCGGGAGAGCCCAAAGTCATCACCAATGCCGAAGGCGGCCGAACAACGCCTTCTATCGTTGCTGTTGCCGACCGAGGTGAACGGCTGGTGGGACAAATCGCCAAAAGGCAGGCCATAACCAATCCTGTGAATACGGTATTCGGTATTAAACGGCTCATCGGCCGAAAGTATGATTCAGTTGAAGTGCAAAAGGACATTAAAATTTTGCCTTACAAGATTGAAAAGGCGGCCAATGGTGATGTGCGAATCAATTTAAAGGGGAAGCATTACAGTCCGGCAGAAATTTCTTCTTTTATTCTGGCTAACATCAAAAAATCGGCCGAAGAATATCTGGGTGAAAAGGTGACGGATGCTGTGATTACAGTGCCGGCTTATTTTAATGACAGTCAGAGACAGGCGACAAAGGATGCCGGAAAAATTGCGGGGCTTAATGTATTGAGAATAATCAATGAACCTACGGCCGCCTCTCTTGCTTATGGGTTGGACAAAAACAACGAAGAAAAGATAGCAGTATTCGATTTGGGCGGTGGAACCTTTGATGTTTCCATCCTCGAAGTTGGCGATGGTGTTTTTGAGGTCAAGGCAACCAATGGAGATACACACTTGGGGGGTGAAGATTTTGATCTCCGGTTGGTCGATTATCTGGCTGACGAGTTTAAAAAAGACCAGGGGATTGATCTGAGAAAAGACACCATGGCCTTGCAACGGTTAAAAGAAGCCGCTGAAAAGGCCAAGATGGAACTGTCTTCCTCCATGGAGACGGATGTAAATTTGCCGTTTATTACCGCCGATGCCAGCGGTCCGAAACACTTGAATATTAGAATCACCCGGGCCAAACTTGAAGCTCTGATTAAAGATTTGTTGGATAAGCTCGAAGCACCCTGTAAAACGGCGATGGATGACGCGGGCATATCGACAGGAGATCTTGATGAAGTGATTCTTGTCGGGGGCATGACTCGAATGCCGGCGGTCCAGGAGCGTGTCAGGAGAATATTCGGTAAAGCCCCGNNAAAAAGAGTCAGATTTTTTCAACTGCCGAGGACAATCAACCGGCAGTTTCGATTCACGTGCTTCAGGGCGAACGTGAGATGGCTTCCGGAAACAAAACTTTGGGACGTTTCGAGTTGACGGGTATTCCTCCGGCACCGAGGGGCATGCCGCAGATTGAAGTTGCCTTTGATATTGATGCCAATGGTATTGTGGACGTTTCAGCAAAAAATATAGCCACAGGAAAGCAGCAGTCCATTCGCATTACCGCTTCTTCCGGTTTGACCAAAGAAGAGGTCGATCATTTGGTGCGGGATGCCGAACTCCATGCCCAAGAGGATAGAAACAAGAAAGATCTTGTTGGTGTACGAAATACTGCCGATGCTCTCATCTATACTACCGAAAAANNAAGCGGTTGACCGAAGTGTTGACCCAGGCTTCTCATAAGATGGCGGCTTCTGTTTATCAGAAAAATTCCGGTTCAGGAGATCCGCAGCATGGATATGCTTCGGAAAACAATTGGCAAAACACGTCCTCCGGATCAGAAGATGATGTGGTTGATGCCGAGTATCAAGAAGTGGCCTAACCTGTGGGCGAGGTCTGTTTTGCAGGCCTCGCCCACAGCCAAAATGGCAGATTGAAACTGCAACAGCGAGCGCATTCCCCGCAGCTTGCTGCGGGGTTAGCGAGCGAATATAAAATTAACAGAATTCCTTACAGTCGAAGATTCCCTGCAGCTTGCTGCAGGGAGCTTCAATCAAGACCGCTTTTGCCCATTGATACATGATGTCCCCGGCCCCGGGTAGCCTTCACAGATCCAAGGTCTTACAGGATAGATTCTACAAAACGCATTTTCCATACGGTATCTCAGAAAGGGGCAGGGCGCTGCGTTAAATTCGGTATGTTCGATTTCTCCGGAATATTCATTCCTAACGAAACCATATAAAGCAATAAAGTCCTCAACGTTTATGTCCAGATAATCCGCAACAAGACGAGGGTCCAATTCAGACCAAGGAATGCCAATCTTTTTACAGCAATTTCCGCATCTTTTGCAGTTGAAGTCCATTGGCTGCCTCGCACCTTAGATTTAAGGAGTAAAAACTGAGAAGGCCTGATGCAAGCAAAAGTTATTCAGATTCGTAAATATTTGAATCGATATCCGGAAAATTCTTTAAAAAACGGTATAATGTTGCCCTTCCCACACCCAGATATCTTGCAGCTTTGGCCTTGTTGCCGCCGCTTCGGGCCAAAGCTTCTTTTACGATTTTCAAATCCAGCCTCAGAGACGGTCCTCGGGATAACTGATTACTTTTCTGCGTTCTCAATTCCATAGGGAGGTGAGCAGGTTGAATGATTTTTCCTCTGGATTTTATAAGTGCATAATGAATGGCACTTTGAAGCTCCCGGACATTCCCGGGCCAGGCGTAATCAATCATAACGGATAGGGCGCTTTCCGAAATATTTTTTGTTTGACGTTCCTTATAAGCGGCTTTTTTAAGGAAGTTGTTGACGAGGAGAGGAATATCGTTTTTACGCTTTCTCAACGGCGGCATATGAATGGGAACCACACTGATCCGATAGTATAGATCGTCACGGAAATTCCCCTTTTCCACTTCGTGTTTAAGGTCTCGATTTGCGGCACTGATAATTCGAACGTCCACAGAAATGGTTTTTTCATCCCCCACCCGTTCGAATTTGCCTTCCTGCAGAACCCTCAGTAACTTTGCCTGCATCACTTTGGGTAAATCTCCTATTTCGTCCAGAAACAGCGTACCACCGTCTGCCATTTCAAATCGGCCTTTCCTGTCTCTTAGGGCTCCGGTAAAAGAACCCTTCACGTGACCGAAAAGTTCGCTTTCGAGCAATCCCTCGGGCAGAGCCCCGCAATTGACCGGTACGAAGGCTTTGTGCACACGGGGACCTTCGTTGTGTATGGCACGGGCTACCAGTTCTTTTCCGGTGCCGCTTTCTCCCTGAATGAGGACAGGAATATCGATATCAGTAATCTCTCTTATCATCTCGAAAATGTCTTTCATCTTCGGGTCGCGTCCGATGATTCCGGAAAAGCGATGCTCCTCAAGTTTTTGATGGGTAATGTCTTGAACAGTTCCAAGGGAGCGTAACGGTTTCCCATCCGCATCGTATATGGTCCGACATTTTTCATGTACATATTTCAATATACCGTTTTTAAGGAACAGCCTGTGGACGATATCATAGCCTGTCTTTTTTTTTACTGAATCTTTAAACGCTTGGTCTACAGCCTTCCTGTCTTCAGGATGCACGGCATCGAGAAAGGCTTCATACGTTGCGCCGAATTCTTGAGGATTTGAATCAAAAATACGATAAATCTCGTCCGACCAATATAACGTATTGGTAACCAAATCCAATTCCCAATGTCCTATCTTTGCGATCCTTTCAGCTTCTTTCAATCTTTCTTCGCTTCTTTGGATTGCCTCTTTTCTCCCTTGCAGCTCTACAATCTTTTTTTCCAATAGCGCAATCTTTTTTTCCAAATCCTTATAGGTTGGTTTTGTGTTCATAGAAAAATTCTCCGAGGCCTTTGGAGTAACCGTTCATTCAAGATCATCGTTCAAAAAGGGTGTTGTGATGAATAAGTTGCTTTGGGTTTTGAATAATAAGAATGCGAAGCATTGTTTAAAGAGCCAAAAATATTCAGGGATCAAAATATCCAACTATTGATATTAACTGTATTTTTTATGCACCTTTGTTGAAATTTGTCAATGAAAATCTGAAAAAAACCTTCCTTGTATATGTATTTTGAATGATCCCGGAGAATTGACTTGCTCATAAAATCATACTATGAATTTAGTTCGCTTCGCTCATAAATGAAATGATGGAATGATGGAATAATGGCACGCCCTGGTACAACATATGTGCATTAGGAACTTGCGATTGAAATGCCTTAAGGCAAAAAAGTTTTATTTTTTCGGATAAATTATCAGAATCTGGGTAATGGGTTATGGAATCGGGTTAACATCTTCATATCCCAAAAATAGGGGTGAGATATTGTGGAAAAACCGTCTGTTTTTAAAGAAACGTATCAAAACTATTTGGATCAGATTGGCAAAATCGATCTCGATTCAAGAGCCGAAAAATTAGGGGGGCGTATCATAAAAGATGAGATGATTCTTTCCTTTTTCGGACAACCTTACAGGATATCAAGCCGCGGAATAATAGACCCGTCCGGCAAACAGCCGCCTATGGGAATCAGCGTTGTTCTTTGCAAATACCTGCTTCTATGTCCGGCGATACTATCTCTGGACAAGGAATGGGTTTCCTATAGAGACTTTAAAAATTCCGCTCCTTTGGTCCATAGCTTCGTGAATCATACGGAGCGACCGATAGCCCGAAATTTTTCGAATCGCCTGGAAGACCTGGCAGCGGCATGTGAAAAACTTGGTGGGAAGGATCCGGATTTGGCTCTTAATTATCAACTTATCATGAAACTCTATCCACTTCCGAAAGTTCCGGTGCTGTTGCTTTTTGATGATATTGATGAAGAATTTCCGGCCCAGTGCAAGGTTCTTTTCGAAAGACGTGCGGAACAATACCTGGATCCTGAATGTTTGGCGATCATGGGAACGCTTCTTAATAATTTTCTGAAAAAATTAAATTAAGTTTACTAAATTCCATATCTGTCCCGCAGACGGTGTGATAATTGTTGAATAACCTGAAATGCCTTTTCAACGGTCTTTTCTCCGTCTGGGTTGACCAGACAGCAGGTTGCCGGAGATAAAAGACTCCTCGATATTAAAAACTCTTTATCGATGCCTTTATCATCCAAAAAATCCCACAATGCCGACAGTCTTGTTTCCAGCGAACCGATATCTTCAGCTTCAAATGGCTCAAAATTTGTGGGCACAATCCCCCAAGCAATGACCCCGCCACAGTCAAGGAATTGTTTTATCGATCTATAATACGATGAAAATACTTCTCCGTTTTGGTATATATCCAGAGAAAGGATGTCAAGATCCAGATTCAAAAGGAAATCCCAGTCCGGATTTCCACACAAATGGATACCGCGAGGTCTATGCACCATAGAGAAAAAGTGCTCAAGATCCTTTTTCGCTTTTATGTTGTCATAGCCGGAAAGTGCACTGAATAAAAATTGCAGTCCCGGTTCATCAATAAACATAAATGCATTAGGATTCATTTTTTGAAGCCGATGCAGCTGGACATTGATGCGCTTTGCCATAAATTCGAGCATAAATGGTCTTATGGTGTCTTCAAAGAGAATCGGTCGGTCATCCTGGTCAAGTATATTTAAACCAAAACTGACGGGTCCTTCCAGTTGTCCTCTTATGGCGGGTCGGTCGGAAAGGTTCATTTCTAGAAATTTATGATAAACTACAGAGTACGCTTTACTGATGTCAAAGTATTCAGGTTCGTCAAAATGGGCCATTGTCTCTTCAAATTCATTGATAAATTTATCCATGGAAAAACGAAGGGTTCGTTTTTCCATATCCAGAAGAATACCGGGAAAATGTTCGGCGGCCTGAACATACATGTCTTCATAGTAACTGACGTGCGGCAGCTGAGGCCAGAATGGAATATCCATGGATAGTGCGAATTCGAGTGCCCTGTCCGCATCTTTATGGGGCATGACCGCCATGGCGGTTGTACGAAGATTTCCAGGAATTGTCATAACATTCCTCTTTTTAATCAAAAAAAATTCTTTCCAACTCTTTCTCAGGAAGAATCTTTTCCTCTTTAACAATTTCAATAATGGTTTTCCCCGTTTCATGGGCCTTGTTTGCAATGGCGGCTGCCTTGTCATATCCGATGTGGGGCACCAGATAGGTTGCCATGGCCAGGCTTTTTTCTACGTTGTCGGAACATTTTTGTCGATTGGCGCGAATCCCGCTGATGCATTTTTCAGCCAAGAGCCTGGTTGCAGAAGAAAGAATGTCTATGGATTGCAGAAGGTTATAAGCAATCACCGGCAGCATCACATTCAACTCAAAATTGCCCGCCTGTCCGCTTATGGTTATTGTGGTGTCGTTTCCCATGACCTGAGCGCATACCTGAATAACGGCTTCCGGAATAACCGGATTAATCTTTCCAGGCATAATAGAGGACCCGGGCTGAAGAGAAGGAATCGATATTTCACCCAGACCGCATCTGGGACCGGATGCCAGCCATCTGATGTCATTGCAGATTTTAACCAGACTGCCGGCGATGGTTTTTAAGACACCACTGGTTTCAACCGAAGCGTCCTGTGCTCCCTGCGCTTCAAAATGGTTTTCTGCTTCTCTAAAGTTGAATTTTGAATGTTTCGAGATCAGAAGGATAACTTTTTTTGCAAAATCAGGATGGGTATTCAGACCGTTTCCAACAGCGGTTCCACCAAGGGCAAGTTCTGCAAGATGGTCTTGGGCGGTCTCAATTCTTTTTTTGGCCAGCGCTATTTGTCTTTCATATCCTGAAAACGCCTGACCCAAAAATATGGGTACGGCATCCTGAAGATGGGTTCTTCCCATTTTTTTTACATCTTTAAATTCGATGGCTTTATCTGAAAGACTTTTTTTGAGACTGACCAATGAAGGAATAAGACGCTTTTGAATAAGGGTTAATGCAGAGATATGGATGGCAGATGGGATGACGTCATTGCTCGATTGTCCGAGGTTGACATGATCATTAGGATGAACCGGAAATTTTCCCCCCTTTTCCCCGGTAACAATTTCGTTTGCCCTTGATGCAATGACCTCGTTTACGTTCATGTTCGTTGAAGTGCCTGATCCAGTTTGAAATACATCCACCACAAACTGGTTTCCAAATTTTCCTTGCATAATTTCATTGGCGGATGTGACAATGATTTCCGAAATTTTTTTGTCAAGAAGACCCAATTCATGGTTCACCATCGCAGCACATTGTTTTATCAGAGCAAGGGAATAAATAAATGCAGAGTCAAATCTTAGACCGCTGACAGGAAAATTGTTAACGGCCCTCTGGGTACTTGCTCCAAAATATGCATCTGCTGGAACTTCTATGATCCCCAATGAATCTTTTTCTTTTCGGTATTTCATAATATAAACTCATTCCTAATTTAAAAAATTTAATTGCATTGGATTAAAGCCATACCTTCACCCGGATAAATGCTGCGATCCTCTAACGGTGTCGACTTTTTGACTTCCGGCCAATGGCCGGTTTGAGGTTCCACGCCTTCTTCGGCAATTGCCGTGGGATTTTTGTCTTTCATCTTGGGAGACTTTCGCACGTCTAAACCGGGAATCTGTGCGCTGAACTCAATGGGGATATTGTTCGGATCAAAGGAATAAATGGAATGGATAAACCCATGATCGATAACTTCCGAAACCCAAATCCCGGCGGTTTCAAGTTTGTCCTTGAGTTTCCATAGGTCTTCATCACTTTCAACACCCAAAGAAACATGGTCAAATACAAAGGGACCCCTCACCGGTACGCCATGATCTTTTTCGGGCATTTTTTCGACGTCAGGCCACTCAAAGAAGGCAATCATGTCATACTCGGAAAGTTCAAAAAAATAATGCCTGTATTTCGGCCCGCCGAGTCCGGCCACAAGACGCAGTCCCAACAAATCCCGCCAGAATCGAATGGTGGTGTCCATATC
>DNGT01000210.1 GCA_003486165.1 Desulfobacteraceae bacterium | reverse complement strand
CCGGGCGATTCAGTCAAGACGTCAGCCAGGTTCCGCATTTAAGCCAATTATTTACGCAGCAGCTCTTGATAAAGGATACACTCCGGCAACGATGATCATTGATTCACCTATCGTTTATGAGGATACGAAGCATGATTTTACCTGGAAGCCCAGAAACTACAAAGAAAGATTTTATGGCCCCACGATTTTTCGGGATGCGCTTGCAAAATCACGTAATGTAGTGACCATAAAGATTTTGCAAGATATTGGTATTGATTATGCTATAGATTATGCTCGGAAACTTGGAATTACATCAAATATGAACAGAGATCTTTCCATCGCACTGGGATCTTCCGGGGTATCCCTGCTTGAACTTGTCAGTGCATATTCAGTTTTTAACAACCTTGGTTATCTTGTGGAACCTGTCTTTATTACAAAAATTTTAGACAGGGAAGGGAATGTCATCGAAGAAAGCAACCCTGTTAGAAAAAAGGTTATCGAGCAGAATACAGCTTATATCATGACCAGCCTTCTTGAAGGAGTTGTCAAACATGGTACCGGGCGTAGAGTGATGGCATTAAATAGACCGGTGGCAGGCAAGACCGGCACGACAAATAATCTTCATGATGCATGGTTTGTGGGGTACACGCCCCGTTATAATACAGGGACATGGGTAGGTTATGATGATGAGAGATCCCTTGGAAAAGGGGAGACCGGGTCCAGGGCGGCGAGCCCTATTTGGGTAGGCTTCATGCAAAGACTACTGGCTGGCAAACCTGTCAGGGTTTTCCAGGTCCCTGAGGGTGTCGTTTTTTCTAAAATCGATGCCGAAACCGGACTGTTGCCCATCCCTGAATCTAAAAAAACGATATTTGAATGCTTCAAGGAAGGAACTGTGCCCACCGAATACACAAAGAAGCCGGACTCCATGACAGAACCCGAAGAATTTTATAAATCAGATATGTAATAACTTAAGGTTCGAATCCAAATTTCTTTCTTAGTGTATCTGAGACTTGTCTGGTTAAAACAAGCACTTTATTGGCAAGATCAAGGGGCAGAGAACCGGTTCCACAGGCAGGGGTAATAAAGGTCTGAGCCAGTATTGCAGCCTTGTCAAAACCAAGTACCTCTAAGGCCGTTGATTGCGATTCCCATCGTGTAACCAGTGATTCCACGGTTTCTTTTTCAATATCATCGTTGTTTAAAGTCGGCACAATCCCCCAAGCCAATATTCCTCCGGATTCCATAAATTGCTTCACATGATCTGGATAGAGCATCAACTTGTCGAAAAATGAATATGCATCGAAGCTGATGATGTCTGCGTCAGACTCCAAAATCAAAGACCAGTCGGCGTTGGCACAGACATGGATACCGGCAAGCCCACCCTCGTCATGAACTGCGCCAATGACTTCCTCAAAACAGGTTGCCACTTCATCACGGGATACACTGATCATTGCAGAAGACCCAAAGCCGGCAAGGGCCGGTTCGTCAAAAAAAATAATGANNCTGTTCGTCATAGAAGATTGCTTTCCCATTCTGGTCCGTTAAACCCAGCCCAAAGGTTATGGGACCGGTTATTTGTCCTTTAATTGCATACGGATGATCTGAAAGGGAGCGGAGATGCTCAATAAATGAAAAGAAACCACGGGCAGTATCGGCATTTATAGCAAACCTAGAATCTTCTATACGCAGTTCTCTCTCGCTAACTGCCATATAATCTTCGTAAAATTTAAGGATATCATTATCAAAAGATGGATCAGTAGTGTCCACAAAAAATTTATTCGTTTTCAAAGCAAGACCCGGAAACCCTGTCTGAAATTGGGCGATCATTCCTTCTTCCCTATATGCGGGAAGCTGAATCCAAAGCGGAATTTCCGGCGTGTATTTGAAAACCAGTTCAACACCTTGAGCATGATCACGCAAAGGAAAACTTCCGATTAAAACCGGAAGACCATTGGCAAGGAATTTTTTAGCCATGAATCAGCCTCCTTTCTTTTCTTTGATTCATAGTTCATGTTTTGCACCGAAATATTGCTAAAAAGTTTTTGAAGCAGCAGGCCGAAATAAATTTGTTCTTGTCCGTCATAAGGTTTTATCTTAAAAAATTTTTCCGGCCTTCTACTTCAAACTAAGGGTTCAAAACTATAGTCATCACTTTTTCTAACACGGCCAGCCTCATATTACAAGGACGACAAAATGAATTCTTAAATAGTGCCTGTCCATAATCCGTATTGAATTGACACGTATATATACAGATGTTATTATCAATTAAGCTTTGCATCACTTTCTCATTGAAGATGAGCAAAGAATGGGATATCAAAGGAGTTTTTAATCGTGGCCAATATCATCCAGCTTGATAAAAAACTTAAGCACACGAAAGAAAAAAAAGCTGAAATAATAAAAAAACGAAAAATTCTGGCTGTCCAGAAAGTATTTCAATGTATGCAGTGCGCTTTCAAATGCGAAAAATGCGGTACCCAGATCCAACCGGAAGACCAACGTCAACAAAGAGCCATCAGCGTCCTTCGTACCCCTTACCGTTTTTGTGAGAGCTGTGCTGAGGAATATACCGATTACATCGAACGACTTCGAGGAAGGGGTGATTCGGAATATTACTGGCACAATGAAATATGGATTGAATTGTGGAGAAAATGGATCGATTATCAAGGTGTCATAAACAGTTATTTAAAGTCAAAAGAATTTAGGCAGCTTTTGGAAGAACTGAAGGACACCGGGCCCAACAAATAGGAGGATTGTATGTTTGGAATTGGAATGCCGGAACTAATTATTATACTTGTAATAATCCTTATAATTTTTGGTGCAGGAAAACTTCCGGAAATAGGGGCAGGCATGGGCAAAGCCATAAGGAATTTCAAAGGCGCTACTGCGGAATCTGAGAAAAAAGAGCCTGACAAGCTTGAAGAAAAGAAAGAGTCTTAAAATGGTTTCTTATGAATAACCGGATCGTAATGATTAGAACTCAAGTTTCGCACCCGAGCACTGCCCCAAAGCCCCTAAAGTAGAGGCCGAAATAAATTTATAAGATAAATTATTTCGTTTGAAAATTATCGGACGGCACCAGAACACGAAGTGATTACTAAAACCTTTTCAAAACCCCCTTTTTTTATCCGATTTTCGCTTTCCTTGAACTTGAATAAAAATGAGTCTTTTGAAAAGGTCTCATCACTATGATTAAAGATCACTTTAACTTTGTAGATACAGAGTCCTCGTTGATATTAAGCAATATGGCAGAATCGTCATGATTTAAAGGAAGGCTTAAAAAGGAATGTCATCATCATGCCTGTCTGTGAGTTGCGATTTATCATATCCTTGAGATGGAGCAGATTCAGACGATCTGTAGGTATCAGCGGTATCTCGGCCTCCTAAAAACTGAACGTCAGATGCAATAATCTCAGTGGTGTATCGGGTAACCCCGTCTTTTTCCCATGATCTCGTCTGCAGCTTGCCTTCTACATAAACCTGCCGTCCTTTTGAGAGGTATTCACCGCAAATTTCACCCAGTTTTCGCCAGGCAACGATACGGTGCCATTCGGTTCTCTCTTTTCGTTCTCCCGTTGCTTTATCGTTCCATTCATCTGATGTAGCGATGCTGAAATTGGCAACCGCAGTGCCGTCCGGTGTATAACGAACTTCAGGATCATTTCCCAAGCGGCCGACCAGGATAACTTTATTGATACCTGCCATAGCTTACCTCCATTCGTTTAAATTGGAATTCCCCCAGCTCGTCGGAGCCTATCGAAAATATCGACCATTCAGGTCAGTGCGGGATGAATTCACATAAAAGATAAGAATCCGCGGGGTGTACCTGCGGGAGTTCCATAAAATCATAGCACGATTTTATTTTAAATGATAAATACAGGTAACCCTTCATATTGTCAAGCGAATCAAGAGGCGTCATTGAATAACCCCATTGTTATTCGAGATGTCCGTATTAACAGATATTCTCATTGACAGTATAATTTTTGTATATAATATCTGAACTTCAATTGAAAAGGATCCGTATTTACGAAGGAAAGGAGGCATAATACGTGCTACATTTAAAATCCGCCGATCTCACAAAAGAAAAGATAGAATCGCTGGTTATCCCCGTTTGCGAAGACAAGAATATTCACGAAGATAAAACGATACTGTCTCTTATCAGGAGTGCGAAGAAGGTTAAAGCGTTTAAAGGCGATAAAGATGATGAGGTTATTTTATACAACCTATCCGAAATAAAAGCGCAAATCATTATATTTTTAGGGCTCGGTAAACTTGAAAAAGTTGATATGGAATCATTACGTACCATAGCCGGTAAGGCTGTAAAAGGTGTGATTAAAAAAAAACATACAGAGGTTTTAATCGCTGTGCCTTTGGCTGCGAAGGTCAAAATGGATATGCAGAATATTCTTGAAGCGATGATGGAAGGCACCTTTCTCGGGAATCATCTTTTTGACAAATACAAGAAAGAAAAAAAGCTTCGGCCGCTTGAGCGCATTGAATTTCTTGTAACATCTCATGAAGCAAGAAAATATCGAAGATTGCCATCACGAATTTCAACCATTTGCCAGGGGACCATTCTTGCAAGAGAATGGGTCAGTATGCCACCCAACGACAAGAGACCGGAGCTTTTTGCACAATCTATTGCAAGGCTTGCAGGAAAAGAGAGTCTCAAGGTCACTGTTTTGGGTGAAAAAGAACTGAAACAAAAAAAATTCGGAGCCATGCTGGCGGTTGCAGCCGGCAGCAGGAACAAGCCGAAAATGGTGATTTTGGAGCACAATCCGGTAAGGGCAAAAAAAACAATTGCTTTTGTTGGGAAAGGGGTAACGTTTGATTCTGGTGGTATAAACCTGAAACCTTCAGCCTCTCTTGCGGATATGAAGATGGATATGTCTGGCGCAGCTGCGGTGGCAGCAACGCTGATTACCGCGGCGAGACTTAAATTGAGACTTAATATAGTCGGAGTAATCCCAATTGTTGAAAATATGCCTTCCGGTGCTGCTTCCCGTCCGGGAGACATTATAAAAAGCTATGATGGCAAAACTGTAGAAATCGGCAATACAGATGCCGAGGGCAGGTTGATATTGATCGACGCCATTTCTTATGCCATCAAGAAATATAACCCTCAAACCTTGATCGATTTGGCGACGCTGACAGGAGCTTGTGTTGTGGCTTTGGGTGAAAAGATCGCCGGCACTTTCTCTTTTGATGACAAATTGGCGGAAAATATTATTTTGTCCGGTCATAAAACCCATGAGAGATGTTGGCGGATGCCAATGCCTGAGGATTATAAAGAACTGATAAAAAGCGATTTTGCGGATCTGAATAATGTCGGCAGCACGCGTTATGGCGGGGCGATTACCGCTGCATTGTTCCTTTCGGAATTTGTAAAAAATACTTCCTGGGCGCATATTGATATTGCAGGGCCTGCATATGCCAAAAAAGAATCTTCATATTGCGGGGTAGGCGGTACAGGATTTGGTGTTCGGTTGTTGCTCGATGTGATGGAAAGGTTGTAGCCCGCGAACGCTTACGGATACCCTTTGTATTCAGCTTGTTTTATTTTGACAAGAAAACGTATTTGTTCTATAATTATAGAAAATTATCTAATATCTAAATAAAGTGTCTGGAATATACAAGGTCCTCAAACTCAGGTAAATTTGGAATATGGGTGATACGAATGGATCAATCCAACGGCTATTTTACCATATCTGATCTTGCTAAAGAGTTGGATGTCAAAAAGAGTCATATCCGTTTTTGTGAGAAAAATGGGATTATACCCCCCAGAGCTTCCAAACTGAAACGACGTGCATACAACAGGTATGACCGCGAACGGTTGAAATTGGTATTTCATTTTGTGCTACTGGGCTACTCCAAGGAACAGGTTGTTGACTTGATCGGTATTCCAGATGAAAATCTAGACGAAAATGACCAGCTTATTCAGGGAATAGAATATGTATCAAAAGAGCTTAAAAAGCTTGAAAAGCGCAAAGAAGAGCTGAGTTTCACGAAACAAACACGCACCATTAACGAAATTGAAATGTTGCGTGAATATATTAAAAAAATCAAAATCATAAAATCGGGTGTTTTTGAAGAACCTTCAGCAAGACCACGTATTAGATTCGAAAATAAAGAAAAGATACCCATTAAATCGGTTACGGCGATAACGTCGGAGGCTGAAAAAAGAACTACCCAACATCCTGTCAAAGTGATTTCTTTAATCGTTGCCGGGTTGGCACTGGTCATCTTTATCGGCAGTTATTTTTACTATCAGGCCGGCCAAAAGGAGATGAAAACCATAGAACTGGTTCAGAAGAAGCCGATCCTTTCGGGAAAAATTCTCGTGCCTCAAGCGTCTGAACAGTTGGATCAAACAGCCAAAGCGCAGATTGAAGCTCCGGAAGCACAAAAAATACCCGAATCAACTTCTCCGGCTCAAATGGAAAGTGTAAAAGCGCAATCAACGGACGCTCCACTTGATGTGACTAAAAGAAATGGGGAGATACAGTCAGAATCGGATACCAATCTCTTAAAAGATGAAAAGCCCGCAGAAAAGCAGTTTGGTGCCGGCAAAACAGACACCGTTTCTAAAGGTGACGCCATACAATCCGTTATAGTAAAGGAAAGAGTTCCATCCCAAACCCTAAAAGAAATCCCAGCAAATGCCGGTGATGCCTTAGTATCCGAAAAGCAAACGCTTATCAGTCCGAAAATCGAAGAGGCAGCAAAGGGTGATGTCCAAAAAGAAGTTGCTGGAGAGGGAGATTTGTCGGAAAAAGCAACGCTTACAGCTGTGAGTGAAGACACGTTGACGGCTACCATACCTGAACCTGGAGTGGAGAAGATGGCTGAACCCGAGGCCAAACCCTCCTTGACCGAATCCGAAAAGAAAATGGAACAAATAACGTCTGGGGTAGATATTAATCAACAAAAAAACGAATTGAATCGACTGAAATCCTTTTTAAACGACTACTGTCAAGCCTACACAAATAAAGATCTCGAAAAATTTATAACGTTTTTTGCTTCGGATGCCACTGAAAACAACAAGCCTTTTCATGAACTGTTGCCGGACTACCGCAAAAGTATGGAGGGCAAGGAATCTCTTACATACCGGATTGAACTTATGTCCTATTCCAAACAGACCGACAGCAAAAACCTTATGATGCGGGGTAGATTTTTCACCCGTTACCAATCGCAAAAAGGGGTTTGGAAAGAAAACAACGGCAGTATTTTTATGGAGCTTTTAGAGAACGGAGATNNTTATCTTTTAATAACGGATAATGGGTGCAACCGAGAATTAGCGTATCTATCTGTCTGACTCTTAAGGGATGCAGATATTTTTTAATGATCATAATGGTTTCGGGTTTCTTCAGCCATCCTTCTTCCACCAAAGGAACCAGAAGCGGACAGGCAACGGAATAGACCCTTGCCGCCGGTTTCATTGCCTTGATTTTTTTTTCGTAAATGCCACTTCTTATCGTTGCTCGTGTTCCGATGACCCCAACGGCCAACTTTCCAGAACTTTTAACTGCTTGTTCCGTTGCCGGCGTTACCACCTCGAATATCGGAATATCGAAAGTTTCAGCCACACGATGAGAAGCGACACTTGAGGCGGTATTACAAGCCATGACAACAATTTTTGCGCCGTGTTTTAAAAGAAACTCAATGTTTTCAAGAGAATAGTTTATAACGGTTTCAGCGCTCTTGGTTCCGTATGGTGTACGTGCCGTATCACCGAAGTAGACAATGTCATAGCCGGAAAGCCGCTCCATCAGAGATCTGACAACGGTAAGTCCACCGATTCCTGAATCGAATACGCCTATCATATAATCCTTTTTATTGATTTTTGATGGAATGCACTTATATTTACATAACCCGGGTTAACCCTTCTGCAGGAGGGGCATACCGGTATTCAACAACCCATGAACGATGCTAAAACAGAGGAGCCCTTATGGATTCGCAAAGCCAGACCCCAGCCATGAACCAGAAAATTTTCAATTTGGACTTATCGGTGGAGACGGTTTCAGTATACTTGATATGCTGTAACCTCTCGGACAATAACACGGTAATCTCTACGAAGAATCTATCCAGCATGTGGAATGGTACTGAGGCGTTACTCATTCAAGGCCTGAAAGACCTTGAAGAAATGAATATTCTTCGAAAGATAATCTCTGACAGGGAGGAAAAAAATATTTATCAACTATCAGATNNCCCGGACATAGAGAAGCCATGATGTACCAGTTGCTGGTATCAACAAGTATACTTTCTATAAAAGGCCATGTTTTACACATGCGGGGTTTAACCGGATGAATGGTGCACAGCCCGTCCCAGAATATGCAGTACATATCCCCGGCCTGTGCAAGAATCCTCTTTCCCCCTGAAATCTGACAGTAATTCTCGACAAACATTTCAGAATCCGTATGAATGTGAGCGGCTATCGTTTCGATTTCCTTTTCGGTGATAAAAGTCCCTCCATATCCCTTACAGCAATCGCCACATTTTTGACATTTAAAAATATCTTCTGATTTTAAATTGTTATATGGCATGCCGAGTCTCCATTGCTTTTTTCAGGGTAACCTGGTCGACATATTTCAGGTCACCGCCAATGGGGACGCCCGATGCAATTCGAGTTACTTTGACCGCATGATTTTCCAGTTGTTCTGCAATGTAAGCGGCTGTGGTTTCCCCTTCAATATTTGTGCTTGTGGCAAGAACGACTTCTTTGATCTTTCCTTGGGAAATCCTTGTGACAAGTTCTTTAATCCTGAGGTTGTCGGGTCCAATACCGTCCATTGGGGAGAGCGCGCCTTCTAAGATATGATAAAGTCCGTTAAAGGAACCGGATTTTTCAATTGCCACCATATCGGCCGGTTGCTCGACAACACACAAAATTGAAGCTGTTCTTGT
>DNGT01000054.1 GCA_003486165.1 Desulfobacteraceae bacterium | reverse complement strand
CACCGATGAGTATTTTGAGCTTGACCTCCCAGTAGCTCCCGCCGTTATGGTGGGAGAAGACATCGTGGTTGAAGGTTCAGATGTCTCAGATGAAAAACTCGAAAGTGCTATCTGTAAACACCTTGGTCTCCCTTCACCTAAACCTAAGAAGAAGGGTGTTTTAAGCCGATGGATGGGCAATTAGATTACCCCGTTTTAATTTTCTCACATATGCGAGACGGTCATGAATGAAAATAAGAGGAGTAAATATGTCAAGGTGGCTGAAAACCCGGAAGGACTGTTCAAGTANNTTTTCTCTTGGACCGATCAGCAAGTAGATGTCTTCAACACCGTAAGAAACAATGGATTTGAAATTGACACCAAAAAAGAAACATTCGGAAGGTGGACTTGTTACGCGTTAGTTCTGGTTGAATAATTTTATCAAATAAAGGTTTTCATTAATTAAAACTAAAGATCATCGATAAATGGTCTTTTTGCCCAATCTCCGAGATTGCCCATGGAATGCGGAGCCTAATTTATGGATAGACACCGGTTAAAAATAATTCACCAACTGTTTCAGCATGTAGTAGATCAGCGGAACAAAGATGGCGGGAAGCATGTTCCCGACTTTGATTATTTTGATTTCAAGCAGGTTGAATCCGATGGCCATGATTAACAGACCCCCGACGCCGGACATTTGATTGATGACCGTCGGAATAAGAAAAGGCTTCATCAATGATGCAGTCAGGGTGATAAATCCCTGATATACGAATACAGAAATCGAGGAAAACAATACGCCGATGCCAAATATCGACGCAAAAATAATGGAAGACAATCCGTCCAGGGCGGATTTGGCAAACAGGGTTTGATGATTTCCGGTGAGTCCGCTTTCCATAGATCCCACAATGGCCATTGAACCCACGCAATAAACCAAACTGGCCACCACAAACCCCTTGGCAATGCCGTTTCCGGCTTTCGCGAATTTGGTTTCAAGCCGCTTGCCAAGGTTCTCCAGTCTGTCCTCTATTTTTAAGAACTCTCCGAATATACTTCCAATGACCAGGCTGAAAATGATCAACAATATGGCATCGGTTTTAAACGCCATTTTGAGGCCGACGAGTATGACCGCAAGGCTGATGGCCTGCATGATCGTAACTTGATATTTATTGGGGATACCGCCCCTAAAGACGATTCCCAATAGACTGCCCACAATGATGGCCAGCGTATTGACGATGGTGCCGAGCAATTTGATTTCTCCTTTTATGATTTAACTGTTCAAATCGTCACGTATACTACACAAAATAGAGATGAAAGGATATAAATAATCCCATTTGCCAATTCCGGATGAACACCTGAATGTTGAACGAGTCGGAGATTTTCGTGTGCAAGTCACTTAAGGGCGAAACCATAGTGAATTATTGTGAGCCCATAATAACGCAGCAGATGAAAGCCTCCGACTCGCCCTTTGGGTGAAAATTGATGAGAAAAAATTATCATCCGACCTGTCTGCTCGTGCCTCGCAGAGCCTGTCAGGCATACCATTCGGGTAAACTGTAAGGGGATATGATATTCTTTAAACCATCTTTGATCAAACCAACTAAAGATTCTTATTAATTTTCATCCAAGATTCAGGTAATATGATTAAAGTCACCTATTTAAAGGGTTTGACATTAAACAGTCAATGGTTATTTTTTAGGCACTTAAAAATAACACCTGAATTGAGCGATTGTCGAGGTTGCCGCAGATAAAAGGCAGATGACGTTTCGCTATAGTCAACTATGCGGGACGACATCTGACACAGTAGATGCGGTAGGATCGGCAATCCCGGAGGGTTTCAAATTTTAAAAATATAAATCAGGATAATTCATTAAAAACAAAAGATATTTTATTCCCTTTTAAAATTTGAAACGCTCAGTTTAGGTAACAATAACAGGAGGATTTAATGCGTTTTGACAAATTCACCATAAAATCACAGGAACTCATTCAAAATGCGCAATCGATGGCATCATCCCATAACCACCAGCAGATCGAGCCGGAGCACCTGTTATCCACCATGCTCAATGAACCCGAAGGCATTGCCCGGGCCATGTTGAACAAACTGGGCGTTTCAATAAGTGATGTTTCCCGCGAATTGTCCATTGCCATTGACAAATTGCCTAAAGTCAGCGGCGGGGCAGTGGGTGATGCNNGATGAAAAAAAGGGGGAAGCTGCCAAGATTCTCAAAACAAAGGGAATTACCAGAGAATCGATTTTGAAAGTTCTCATGGATATTCGCGGTTCCCAGCGAATAACCGATCCGAACCCTGAAGAAAAATATCAGGCTTTGGACAAGTTCAGCCGTAATCTCACCGACCTGGCCCGACTGGGAAAACTCGACCCGGTGATCGGGCGTGACGATGAGATCCGGCGCATTGTCCAGGTGCTTTCCAGGCGGACCAAAAACAACCCTGTTCTCATCGGTGAACCCGGTGTTGGTAAAACCGCCATTGTTGAAGGTCTGGCCCAGCGCATTGTTGCCGGTGATGTTTCCGAGACCCTTAAGAACCGGCGGCTCGTGGCCCTGGATATGGGGGCACTCATTGCCGGCGCAAAATACCGTGGAGAATTTGAAGATCGTTTGAAAGCGGTCCTCAAAGAGGTCGAAAAAGCAGAAGGGGAAGTGATTCTTTTTATCGATGAACTTCATACGCTTGTGGGTGCAGGCGCCAGTGAAGGCGCCATGGACGCATCCAACATGCTCAAGCCTGCCCTTGCACGGGGCACTTTGAGGTGTGTGGGTGCCACCACAATAAACGAATATCGAAAATACATTGAAAAAGACGCGGCCCTTGAAAGACGTTTTCAGCCGGTGATGGTGCTTGAGCCCACGGTGGAAGATACCATATCGATTCTTAGGGGTCTCAAGGAAAAGTATGAAGTCCATCATGGTGTTCGGATCAAGGACTCGGCCATCGTCTCTGCGGCAACTCTTTCTCACCGCTATATCTCCGACCGTTTTCTGCCGGACAAGGCCATTGA
>DNGT01000353.1:587-2586 GCA_003486165.1 Desulfobacteraceae bacterium | reverse complement strand
GCCAATATGATCGAACCGACTTCTACCTCTATGCTCTCGTCCTGCTGGGAATGATCAATGGCATTCACCCCGCAAAACTCGGCACATATCTGGCATCCGCCGGTTTTAAAGTGTACACATTTGGTACGATCGATAACAGGGGTATTGGGAACCGCCTGGGCGTAAGGCACATAAACCGCTTTACGCCCTTTTAGTCCCATTTCGTACTCAGAAGGGATCGGTGCGATATCGCTTTCGGAAATGTTGGCCCGTATTTTTTCATAGTTGATATGTCCGGTGGGACAAACAGTTGCACAGGCGCCACAGGAAAGACACGCTTCTGTTTGGATGTGAAAGGGTGTATCGACTTTCATATCCGTCCCACGGCCGGTCAGACTGATGGCGCTGTTTCCCATCCGCTCGCATATGCGGGTGCATAGTCCGCAGAGGATACAGGTGTCGTCTTCTTTACTAAAACGAGGCTCCTCGATGTCGTATCTCTTGGCCAGTTTTTTAAGAATGTCTACGTCCGGACACCGGGCATACAGCAGTTCAACAATAAGTTTGCGAATCTGGTGAATTCCCTCGGTATCGGTTTTTATTTCCATGCCTTCCCAGATGGGATAGTTGCATGCGGTAACATATCGAACACGCCTGCCGTAATGCATTTCCACTGTACAGAGACGGCACATGCCGGCCGGCTCCAGAGCTTTGTGATGGCAAAGGGTCGGAATCTCAATTCCATGTTCTTCAGCAACTTTAAGGAGATATTCCCCTTCTTTTCCCTGGACTGTTTTTCCGTTGAGTGTNNACGACGGCATTAAATTTACAGGCTTCATAACAGATGCTGCATTTAATGCATTTATCCTGATCCAGTTTGTGGGGTTCTTTTTTCTCCCCGGTGATCGCCTCTTGGGGACATTTTATGGCACACAGGCGGCAGCCGGTACACGCTTCCTCATCGATGTCATAATGGAAAAGGTTTTTGCAGACGCCGGCCGGACATTTCTTGTCCCTTATATGGGCCTGGTATTCATCCCGGAAATAATTGATGGTGGTTATGACCGGATTGGGAGCCGAGGTCCCCAATCCGCACAGGGAGGCTTTGGCAACCATATCGCCCNNGCCGCCGGAGCCCATGATGGAGCCAATTTTTGTCAGTTCATCAAAATCGACCCCCAAATCCAAGAACTGTTCAGGAATACATCCGCCGGAAGGACCCCCGGTTTGAACGGCTTTAAATTTTTTCTTTTTTAGAACACCGCCGCCGATATCATAAATAATATTCCGCAACGTCGTACCCATGGCGACTTCCACCAAACCGGTGTTTTTAATCTTGCCCACAAGGCTGAAAACCTTGGTACCTTTGCTGCCTTCAGTCCCCATGCCGGCATACCAATCGGCTCCCTTAGAAATGATGGCCGGAACATTGGCATATGTCTCCACATTGTTCAGGTTTGACGGATTGTTCCTGAAACCTTTTTCCACGGTATGAACGTATTTGGCCCTGGGTCTACCCACTTTGCCTTCCAGAGAAGCCATCAGGGCTGTAGACTCCCCGCAGACAAAAGCACCCGCACCGGTAGAGATTTTGATATTAAAACTAAAATCCGTGCCGGCAATATTGTCACCGATCAGGCCGAATTTTTCAGCCTGCTTAATGGCAGTTACCAGGCGTTTTACGGCCAGCGGATATTCATTGCGAACATACATAAAACCATGACTGGAACCGATGGCAACGGCTGCAATCAACATCCCCTCCAATACGCTGTGAGGATCCCCTTCCAGAATGCTTCGGTCCATATAGGCGCCAGGATCGCCTTCATCGGCATTGCAAATGATATATCTTTCGCCGTGATGTCTGGCGCACGTCGCCCATTTAACCCCTGTCGAGAACCCACCGCCGCCGCGGCCTCTCAAGCCCGAATCTTTTATGATTTGAATAATCTCTCCGGGCTTATGATCAAAAAGCGCGCGGAAAAAGGAAAAATACCCTCCCCGGGCGATATACTCCTCAATG
>DNGT01000353.1:188-528 GCA_003486165.1 Desulfobacteraceae bacterium | reverse complement strand
TCACAAAAACCCAGACAACCCGTCTGGCTGATCTGTATTCCATTTCCTTGGGGAAAGTCCTGCTGCGCTTTTTCAAAGGCTGCCTTGGCACCCGCAGCAATACCGCAGGAAGCCATTCCAAAGAGAACCTTCGTGCCGTCTGGATAGTACAGCTTATTGCTGTACTCTTGTCTGATATTTTCTAAGTCTGCTGTTGATTCGATTTTCATGCTTTTATCTCATATTTGACGTTTTATTCATATTTTTCCAAGACCTTTTTAACTTCATCTGCACCGATACGGCCGTGGACGTCTTCGTTAACCTTCATGACCGGCCCCAGGCTGCAACAACCGATACAACG
>DNGT01000353.1:0-163 GCA_003486165.1 Desulfobacteraceae bacterium | reverse complement strand
TTGAGGCAGGTAATTGTAGCGCCTCTGAATCGCCTGGAGAATCATAATCAGGTTTTCTTTATCATTGCCGAATTCTTCCTCAATGATCTTATTGAGTTCCAAGTAATCGATCGCTACTTCTTTTTCTTGTGTTGTCTTCGACGGACTGACTTCGTTCATTTGC
>DNGT01000260.1 GCA_003486165.1 Desulfobacteraceae bacterium | reverse complement strand
GTTTGAAACAGGTGATAGCTCCAACTTATCGCTAATGAGCCAAATTACCGATACCTGGTACCTTTCCGATAGGTAGATGTTGGGGAGGCTAGCGAGCCTTTTAGGTGAGCTCGCGGAGCCTCCCCATCTCTGCCGCTCGGGGATTTCAAGTCTAAAATCTTTACAGATATCAACCTCTGTTACACAATCTTAAATTCCAGATACTGGTATCACAAGTTTTGACAAGATCATTTCTTAAAGATAATCTCAATTTCTTGCAAGTTATCACCAGCGTTCCAGTTCAAATTTAAACGGAATTTTCTGTTATTCTTTTTAGCCGTATTAATTTTCAAAAACCTGCTTTGTTCTTTAGTGACTTTTCTTATAAGAGTGTAAAAACTGTTGTTATGATTTAATATTCAGCATATTTTCCGGGAATGTTGATTCCCTGGTATGTTACGGATGCTATGGCTCAATATTGGTAATCGCCTTTTCACAATCGTCCCGAAGGATTTCAAAAATAATAAAATCAAATTGAAAGATCGCCTCCGGCCTCTATCCCTGATTTTCATCTGGTCGACCCGAAGTCTCCTTTCAAGCGTTTCGTTGACAGTCGTAAAATTGTATGATAGAAAAAATCAATAGTTGGAGAAATATTAATTGATTCGTTCGATATCCATTGAGCCAATTTTCAAGGGAGGATACCATGGAGAAGAAGGATCTGAAAAAATTGCTCGCTTCTTTGGGCGTTGCGGGATTGATCAGCATGGGCGGTATCACGCTGCCCGGCGCCCACGCAGGCAGCGGGTGAGGCGCCAAAACCAGTGCAGGTGGCACTGAAAAACAAGCCATGCCCTCTGCCGGGAGTGGTCCAGACACTTCCAAGGGAAACGCGGTTAGTACTGAACAGCAACAAAAGATGCAGCAGAGGAATACCGAAGAGCAATCTGCCGAAGAAAAAGCCAAGAAGGCCGCAGAGGAAGAGGCAGAGACCGTTAAGAAAAAAACCGGAAAAAGCGGCTGAGGTGGTAACAAATGATCATGCTGGATGCATGACAAAAAAATGATCGATGATCGAAATCCATCGAGAGTCGGCAGCTTCAGGTTGCCGGCTCTTGACTTTTTATACCGCTCAAACGGCTTGCGGCCAGCGGAGTTTACATGTCCACGCATCGTTTCAAAACAGACTTTCGAAATCATTACCCGGTTTGTTTTGAGCTCTTACCGATTCTTGAAAACATTTTGCTGGAAGATGAAGCATTGTCGGAAGTTCTGGGTCGGCATCCCGGGTTGCTCCGTCGCCATCCCTTTCTCTTGGACTTGGCAAGAATCGAGGAGTCAAGCTATCGCTTGATCACTTATCCTCCGCCTTTACCGGAAAGGGTGACGCATCACGTTGTCAACCCGGCTCTTGAGCTGCTGCTGGTGAATTGGCAGCACCTGCCGGAATTCTTGTCCGATCGTTCCGCGATTCCGGAACCCGGCGACGGATATGTGCTTGTGTTGATGAAACCCGGTGAAAAGAGTGTCGAAATTCGCAGCGCCGAAGTCGGAGATCTTCTGGCGCTCAAAATCGTGGCTGAAGGGATCGAGTCCCGCAAGGCCGCTGCCGAAGGCGGTGTTGCAGTAGGGGCTATCGACAATGTCCTTTATCGGGGGGAGCAACTCGGCCTGATCCTGGCGCCACCCACGCGCATTCGGCGTCCACCAGAATTCCCGAAGGGTGAAGTAAACGATCCTGAGTTTTTTTCGTCCTCGACCTTTACATTGCAGTGGCACATCACCCAAACCTGCGACTTGGACTGCCGTCACTGCTACGATCGCAGCGATCGTGAAGCTATGACCCTCGAACAGGCGTTAGGGGTGCTCGACGACCTTTACGATTTTTGCCGGGAACACCATGTATTTGGTCAGGTGTCCTTATCCGGCGGTAATCCCATGCTTTACCCTCACTTTGATCGACTTTACAGTGAAGCTGCCGAGCGCGGTTTTATGACCGCCGTTCTTGGTAATCCAATGCCTCGAAACCGTATAGAACGAATGCTGGCGGTGCAAAAACCGGAATTCTACCAGATCAGTCTTGAGGGGATGAAAGCGCATAACGATTTTATACGAGGTAGCGGCCACTATGACCGGGTGCTGGATTTTCTGAAGCTTTTGGGCGAGCTGGAAGTCTATCGCATGGTGATGCTCACCCTTACCCGCGACAACATGTATCAGGTCCTAAAGCTGGCCGACCGGCTAAAAGGGCTTACGGAGTTGTTCACCTTCAATCGACTGGCGGCGGTGGGCCGAGGGGCTGAACTGTCGGCCGTACCTCTTGACAGGTTCCCTGATTTCTTAGACCGGTATGTGGATGCCGCTGAAACGAATCCCTGCATGGGACTTAAAGACAACCTGTTTAATCTGTTGCGCTGGCAGCGGGGGCTTTCGCTTGGCGGAGGCTGTGCAGGTCATGGCTGCGGGGCGGCCTTCAACTTCGTCGCCCTGCTGCCCGACGGCGAAGTGCATGCCTGCAGAAAAATGCCTTCGCTGATCGGCAACATTTATCGGGACCGATTGAATGACATCTATTACGGAAGCTCTGCCCACCGCTTTCGGGCCGGGTCTAAGTCGTGCAGTACCTGCCCTGTTCGTCCGGTATGCGGCGGTTGTCCTGCCGTCAGTTACGGCTTCGGCCGCGATATCTTCAATGAGCTCGACCCCTATTGTTTCCGAAACCAAGAGGGAAAAACTCTTTCTTAAAAACAGGAGATCGGAACTCCGGTAGATCCTCTATGATTAATTTCTATTTTATCTTATGAGCAGTGAATGGGAATCTGTCCCCTATGTGAACCTCATTTCACCCATATAAGGCTAAAAACATAAATATTTGGAATTTAAGGGAGTGTCTATGGACCTATATAATTTAACGAATATCCGGGTATGTGTGTATAACCTGTGGTATCTGCATCACCGGAATTTAAAACCTAAAATCTTTACAGATATCAACCTCTGTTAAACAATCTTAAAGCCAAGATACTGTAAGGTATCTGTACTTTTATTGATTTCGGTTCGAAACCGTCATTATTCTTCTATTGAAGCTTCATGCATGTGTATCAATTTGATCATCTAACCACTGTTCGTATGGTTAGCAACATGGAGAAACCCCTCAAAATGTGCATGCCTTGCTCCTGACAGAACGTTGTTCCTTTGGAGGGAGCTAAAATATAATATTGAAAAATCCACGCGTTTTAAAAGTAAAAACTGCAACTTACATAGAAAGCAGGTATGCCTAAATAGTAAGCCCATTATATAGCTACACGGATCCCCACAAATAAATGGGAATAATTGAAATGGTCTCAAAAAAACAAAATTGTTGGGAATATATGAAATGCGGGAGAGAACCAGGAGGTGAGAACGTTGCTGAACTTGGAATTTGCCGTGCAGCAACTGAGGAGTCTTTTAGTGGAATAAATTCTGGAGAAAACGGTGGTAGAATCTGTTTTGCTGTTGCAGGAACATTTTGTACTCGTGAGGTCCAGGGGACATTTGTAAAAAAACATACCTCATGTAAAAATTGTAATTTTTTTAAAATTTTGTGATCCTTCAAAATGGTTATGTCTTTTCTTTGAAATCCTATCTATTGCTTTTGTTTGAATGTGTGCTTCCTGGTGTTATGGTCTCTGTATTCAGCATCAAAATTTGAAAGCCAAGATTTTTGAGGATTTCGACATGAAATCATCAACTCCAAACTGTTGATTTCTGATGATATATCAACGGAATTTAAAACCTATAGTCTTACAGATATCACATCCATTTCGAAGGGTTTGCCTTTTTTTGCAATTTTGTAAGAAATAGGATATCTGTAACGGAAATAGAGATCCTTATATCTGTGCTTATGGCAAGAAAGCACAAGTTTTTAAAGGCGGGGTTTTTAGGATATATTCTCAATATATCTGCAATTCTTAGATTTTAATGCAAACAACATCATTTGGAAATAGTTGTAATTAATAAAGGGTTAAAAGGTGGAAAAATCTTTTCACAAAAAACGAATAGCAGCCGTAATGTTCTGTCTGTTATTTTTCTTTTTTAATTCATTGGTAAGCTATGCTCAAGATGAAATTCGCTTGATTGTACGCGGAGATGACCTGGGAATGACACAAGGTTCTATAGCAGCATTTCATAAAGCATTCAACCAA
>DNGT01000378.1 GCA_003486165.1 Desulfobacteraceae bacterium | reverse complement strand
TTGTGATATGGTATTACGATATCTCAGAAATTTCAGTTGCTTGATATTAGTACGAAATTGCAGATCTCTCAACTTCTAAGAATAAAAAGTAGATCATTTCCTCCGCCTGCCTTTCATAATCATAGAAAGGCTGCTTAATCCTTTTTATAAAATAAAAAACTATTAAGATATTTAAGACGGGTTTTTTTGACCAAACAACAGAATAGCAATCAAGCTTTCTATATTTGACATACCATATTGTGGCATTATTGTAATTTAATACGGGATGCTCCCCTCTTAACTTAACAGCAACCCGTTTAACTTCGTATTAAAGTTAGGTTTAAAAGGGGGTGATGAAATGAATACAAGAATCACATATCCTAAGATAATCATTTCCTTATTAATTCTTTCAATTGTGTTGTTTCTCAACACTGGATTTGGATTTGCAAATGAAGGCATACTTGATGGTAAGGTATTTACTGGCTCAACAGGTAAAAAAGGAAAAAACGCTTCTGAAACTGATGATTTAAAATTTGAAAATGGTAAAATGTTGTCAACTGGCTGTACTCAATGGGGTTTTGGCTGGGGTGATTACTCGACAAAAGTTGAAGGAGACAGTATCACTTTCGAAGCGGTTACCACAAGCCCCGAAAATGGCCAAATAGCTTGGAGAGGAACCGTTAAGGGAGATATGATTGATGCGACTTATGTTTGGACAAAGAAATCTTGGTATGGCGAAAGAAGACAGGAAAAATGGTTAAAAGGAAAAATCAAATAACTATGAATAAGCAAGATTGAAATGGCAGGGTTTTTATGGCCCTGCCATTTTTAGTATTCAGCAAACATCATTTTTAAAAAGTGCAGATACCTTACCAGTATCTGGCTTTTAATATTGTTTAACAGAGGTTGATATCTGTAAATATTTGAGGCTTGAAATTTTTGTGATGCAGTTATCAACACTTTCGTTAATTTATGAAAATTCAATAGAATACTAATTCTTTAAACGGATGGCTTCACTTTAATCAGATGAGTCACCAGATAAGTGTTTCGCAAGACGTTTTCCAAGTCCAATAATAGTCAACGTAGGAGGCAACCCCCATGCTTCTGGGATTACAGAGCAATCACAAACATATAGATTTTCATACTCTGTCTTGAGATTTGAATCGACTATCTCACCGATTTTTACCGTACCACCAGGATGAGCAGCAAGATACCAGGTTTTGAAAATATCCTTAGCCCCAGCATTTTTTAATATTTTCGCTGCACGTTCATATCCTTTAAGCAGCTTCCCCTTATCATTCTTGTCTAAATTTTTCCGGACTCCGCCTCTATTCGTTAGTCTGCCGCCTAAAGTATCTTTGGTCTTTACCATTATTTGTAGAGTGTTCCTTCGATCAAATATTTTATCGAATCTAAAAACTTCAGCGGCAAACAACGCAGTAAAAGCAAATGGATGTGCTAAGTCCGTCATCATATAGCCTTCATCTTCCATATGGACACCAGCAGTCATAGGGATTTCACTATTTGGAACATTTATATCTTTTATCGTACCACGTACGCCAATAAGAGGATCAAAGAAAAAATTATAACCTACTCTTTTTATTTTACTTGCTCGAAGTATGACTGGAGTACCAATTCCACCTGCTGAAATAATCACTTTCGGTGCGAAGACTTTGGATTTCTTTCTACCTTTTGTAAATTCTACTCCGACGGCTGTTTTATCTTCTATTATTACTTTCGTAGCCTTTGCTCTGTTTATGAGTATCGCCCCATTATCTAAGGCTTCCTCAACGAACATTCTTGCACTCCATTTAACCTTATGGGGATCTCCATAATGACTAAATTTGTACTCTGGATTCCACCTATCTTGATACATAAACTTATCAAGTTTTTCCCAGTTATATCCCAGATCATGAGCACTTTCCATGATCCTTTTTGACATAGGACCAACCATTTCATCTTTTAAAGTTGCAACAGGAAGTTCAGAGATGGTCTCTTCTACCTCATTAACAATATCTATCCCATATGACTTGAGCATCTCAAAAGGTACTGGAAAACATGTGGCGCAATAATGAATTGTGCTGCCACCGGTAGTAATGCCTCTGCCTAAAGCAACCAATTGATTGGTTAAAAGCAAACTTTTTCCAGGAACCAATAATGTCCTGGCACCTTGCAAGAAACTTCCCGTTAAAGGGTCGTTATCTCCCCACTCAAGGATGAGCACCCTCTTATTTCTTTGAGATAATTCCTTTGCAACTGTTGCCCCACCAGGGCCAGTACCAACAACAATAACATCTATTCGTTGCTCATCTTTATCCAAAGTACATTGTCCTAAATAAGGGGTTAACTGTTTTTCAATATTATAACTGAATCAAATATTCATATGATTCATCAAAATCAATGTCAGGGGTTTAAAACCTGTTTTATCTGGCCAGAAGACCAAATATTACGGAACTTTGATACATTGAGATTGTTTTATAAAAATCGGACTTGTCAAAACTGCAGATACCTTACCAGTATGTGGACTATAAAATTGT
>DNGT01000445.1 GCA_003486165.1 Desulfobacteraceae bacterium | reverse complement strand
GAATCCCTCTGGGAAACAACCACCAGAGCCCCGGTCTATCTATTTGCACTGCCCGACGAGGAAAACGAACGCAATAAGATTGAAATCGGCGCCATGCCCGGCATGCTCAGTTTTCTGGTCCGTCACGATATCAATGCTGAGATCAGAGGATTGAACGCCTTTCCCAAGGAAGAACGGCCTCCGGTTTTAATTACATCGTTTGCTTTTAAAGGGATGGTCGGCCTGGGATTTTATTTTATTTTCGCTACCGTCATTGGATGGTGGAGACGAAACCGATTGGTGGACAGTCCTAAATATTTAAAGCTCATGCTGCTGTCGATACCGCTTCCCTATATTGCCTGTGAATTGGGGTGGATAGTCACGGAAGTGGGGCGCCAGCCCTGGATCGTTTANNGGCTTGATGAAAACATCTGATGCAGTCTCTCCCATAGCCACATCTCAGGTATTGACCACATTGATTGGGTTTATCGTGGTGTATGGTTTGTTGGGTGTCACCGGATTTTATTTGATTGCCAAAAATGCTTTGAAGGTTCCCGAGATCATGATTGACAACTTGGAATTCGAAAAACCAGAAATATAATAGTATCTGGAGGAGAAAATGGTTTTACAAACAATATGGTTTTTCTTGTGGGGCCTTTTATGGGCGTTATTCTTCATGACAGACGGATTCGATTTAGGCATCGGAACGCTGTATCCTTTCTTGGGCAAAACCGATCAGGACAAACGGATTATGATTAATTCACTGGGGCCCTTGTGGGACGGAAATGAAGTGTGGCTGATTACCGCCGGAGGGGTTACTTTTGCAGCCTTTCCCTTGGTATATTCTGTGATGTTTTCATCTCTTTATTCAGCATTGATGCTGATTCTATTTGCCCTTATTCTTCGGGGNNGGGTATTCCCATTGATCACAATGGGGTCTTTCATGGAACACTCTTTACACTTTTAAATCCATATGGTCTTTTGGGCGGCATTCTTTTTGTTCTCCTTTTTATGATTCACGGTGCTTTGTGGGTTTCCATAAAATCAGAAGGGGATCTCCAAGAACGGGCTTTTTCCACTGCCAAAAAACTCTGGCCGGTTCTTCTGGTCGTGGCGGTTGTTTTTTTAATCGCCAGCAAGTTCTCCACCCGTCTGTATGATAACTACATGAAACATCCTGCCTTTTTTATCGTCATACTGATGACGGTTCTCGCGCTTTTGAGCGTCAGGTTTTTTCTTGTAAGGAAAACGTTTTTCAAAGCATGGTTTGCTTCGGCACTGACCATTGTGGGCGCCACGTTTTTCGGTGTGATCGGACTTTACCCGAATCTGTTTCCTTCCAGTCTGAANNAAAGTGACGGAAGCGGATCTATCCCATGATGAAGCCTATTAGGTAATCGTGGTTTTATTTTTATGAAAAATACCCTTATGAAATCAAAAATTTTTATGTTATCTGTCATCATATATTTCCCAAGAAGTTGCGCGTGATCAAAGATTCGAAAAATAAGGCAAACTGAGGAAAAAACAGGTCATGAATCATTGCAGGGGGTGCCACCGCCATCGGGTCAAACAGGGCCAAAAGACCGGTCCGACCTCCTGTCTAAAATGTCATAAAAAATAAAAGAGGTTTAGCTGATGATGATTCTTGGATTTCAAGGGAGTCCCCGAAAAAAAGGTAATACCAATTATCTTTTATCTGTTTTCATGAACGAGGCTGAAAATTTAGGCGCTCAAACCCATATCATTGAAGTGGCCGAAAAAAATATTGTGCCGTGTATCGGCTGCGGTCATTGTGAAAAGAAGGGCTACTGTATCACTAAAGATGATGATATGACCAATGAAATTTACCCGCTGCTTCGGGAGGCGGAGGTTGTTGTTTTGGCGGCGCCCATCTATTTTTATAACGTCCCCGCCCAGCTTAAGGCTCCCATCGATCGCACTCAGACACTGTGGTCCAGGAAATATAAGCTGAACCTGACCGATCCGGCGAGACATTACCGGCGCGGATTTCTCCTTGCCCAGGGGGCGACAAAGGGAAAGAATCTTTTTGAAGGTGTCGACCTTACGGCAAAATATTTTTTTGATGCGGTGGGAGCGAGATTCAATGGGAGCCTCACCTACCGGCATATTGAAAATATCGGGGATATGAAAAAACATCCCACCGTCCACAAAGATGTGACAGCTTCCGTGAAGGAACTTTTGGCGCCTCTTTTGGGCAGAAAAAAAATATTATTCGCCTGCCGGGAAAATGCCTGCCGCAGCCAGATGGCCGCAGCATTTGCGCAACATCTTGCCGGGGATAAAATTGAAGCGGCTTCAGCGGGCAGCGAGCCTGCGGAAAAAATAAATTTGGATATGGTTAAAGCCATGGCGGAAAAAGGGATCGATATGGGATTTCGCAAAACTCGATTCCTGGATAAGGCTGCATCGGACCTGCAGCCCGATATCATCATAACCATGGGCTGTGGTGAAGCATGCCCTTTTATTCCAGGTATGGAGCGAATGGATTGGGATTTGCCGGACCCTGCCGGAAAACCGATGGATGTTATGCGCAACGTTCGTGACGAAATTGAAAAAAAGGTTAACGCTCTGGTCAACAACATTTTGAGCTAAAAATAAAAATTTTTTAAAGGAGAGAATATCATGCCTGTCCAGTTGAAAGTCAAAGAAATGATGGTGCCCATAGATGATTATGCAGTAACGACGGTTGATAAACCGCTAAAAGAAGCTGTTCCCGAACTGATGAAAATCTATTGTCAGGTGGAAACCGGAAAATGTACGGAGGCCGGACACAGAAGCAGCCTTGTTCTTGATGATCAGGGAGAACTGGTGGGGATTCTCGATTTTAAAAGTATCTTGAAAGTGCTGATACCGGAAATTGCCGGCGGCGTTAGCGGGAAACTGCATGCACTGGGTGTTTCAATCGCTTTTGCAGAAGCCGATGCCCATGACATGGACCATGCAAAACAAGGATTCAGATCCAGAGTCAGACAAAACGCACAAACCCATGTTAGAGATGTGATGCTTAAAATAAGAGGGACCATAGACGCCGGCTCTGGATTCCTGGATGCCCTTAAAATGATCTATCGTAATAAAATTACTATTTTGCCCGTGTACGAAAGGGGCAAACTGGTGGGCGTTCTGCGGGATTCAGATCTTTTTCTGGCTGCTGCAAATGTTCTGATAGAATAATGAATATTCAAGGAGAAATAAATGGCCGAACCCGAAGAGATGTATCAATGCCAGACGGTTAGTTGTGGATATATTTATAACCCTGACAAGGGAGACCGAAAAGGAAAAATTGCCAAAGGGACCCGGTTTGCCGATTTGCCGGAGGACTGGAAATGTCCGGTTTGCGGTGCTGGAAAGAAAATGTTCAAACCCCTTGNNTAACTTACTAAAATCATATGTTGCAGTTTTTATAAATTCGTAACACTTTAGCCACTTAAAATCATACCCGAAGCATTCTTGAAATGGAGTTATTTCAACTAATTAAAATTGTAACATAAATTCAATGAAAGAGGAGGATTCAAATGGACAAGTATGTATGTACGGTTTGCGGTTATGTTTATGATCCAAAACAAGGTGATCCAGACAATGGTGTCGCACCAGGAACAAAATGGGAAGATGTGCCGGATAACTGGGAATGCCCGGTATGCGGCGCATCAAAAGATGATTTTGAGAAAGAGTAATGATAGGAAGGGAGGAAGATGAGACCGGTAGAAATAACAAAGGG
>DNGT01000459.1 GCA_003486165.1 Desulfobacteraceae bacterium | reverse complement strand
GACTTTGTCGAACACGGTGGGAATGCCTATCCTGATTTTGATATTTCACATGCCGGCGGTATGGGAGCCATAGGGAGCCAGGGTTTGCTCAAGGCGAAAACCGCTTCTGAAAAAATGTTTCGCAAGCCGGTGGAACAGGCCTAAGTTTAAAGTTATATAAAAAAATCGTTAAATTGAGGAGAGGGAGGAATCCTATGAAAAAAAGGACGATCAAGCTGTCGGCAGTAACCGCAATCGGATTTTTGATACTTATTTTTAGTTCGACAAACCTTTGGGCGGAAGATGAAGCGAAACCCAGTGCTTCTGCTGATGTTGGCGTTTTTAGTCAATATATTTGGCGCGGTTATGAACTCAGTAAAGACAGTATTGTTATTCAGCCTTCGGTAACAGTTGGTTATAAAGATGTTAGCTTTAACCTTTGGGGTAATCTTGACACGGATGTTTACACCGATACCCGTGATGAAGCTCAGTTTAATGAAACGGACATGACGCTTTCGTACGATAAAAGTTTTGGAATGGTCAGTTTGGGTGTCGGATATATTTATTACGCCCTTGACGCAATCGATGATTCTCAGGAGATTTATCTCAGCCTTGGCCTTGATACACTGCTGTCGCCCTCGCTGACGGTATATCGCGAAATCTCCCACCTGCCGTCATGGTATATTTCCTTAGGTATTTCACATTCATTTGAACTGCCAAAGGAAATGACCTTGGATCTGGCAGGATCGGTCGGATATTATGCTTCTGATGATGATGATTTTGTAAAGGTCGACGACAACTTCAATCCGACTACAGATAAGTACAACGCTTTTCATAACGGGCTAATTTCCGTAGGTTTGACTATACCCGTTGGAAAATTTTTTTCGGTGGTTCCCATGATCGCCTATTCATTCCCCCTAACAAACGATGCCGACAACCTGATTAAAAGCTCCAGTCTTAGCGACAAATCAGATTTCGTTTTCGGGGGGGTTACCGCAAGTCTCTCTTTTTAGAAAGCCAAAACATTTAGGTCGTGTCCGCAGATTACAATGGCGTTATCAGCGGGCGCGACTTTCCTTCAACACCGATCGTGATAACGCCATTTTGACAGATTCGTTCCATCCCACAGAAACAGCAAAAAATCTTCATTCCCAAACGCTCTCCATTTTCTATATCCATTGGACAACAAGAATTACAATTTTGTAATATATTAATCCAATTATTACATTTATGTTTGCTATCGTTGTTGTGAACACCTGTAGGAGTAATTGTAATATGCTGAAAGATTAATGTTTTTTAATTTTATTTCATTATGGCACAGCTATTGCGTTAATGGGCTTAACATTTTTTCATCTTTTAAAGGGCTTTGCTTGCAAACGTCAAAATAAATTTTTCCGTTTCAATACGGACTAAAAAGGAGGAATAATTAGAAATGAAACGAATTAGTTGTGTGGTTACAACGTCTTGTCTGCTTTTTCCGTTTTCTTCAGCTTTTGCTGCCGATGCATTAAATTCCGGGGATACCGCCTGGATGATTGTCGCAACCGCTCTGGTCATGGTTATGACACCGGCCGGTTTGGCCCTCTTTTACGGCGGCATGTCAAGATATAAGAACCTTCTGAATACCTTTGCCATGACCTTTGTGGCGTATTGTCTTGGCAGCGTGATCTGGATGATGTGGGGTTACACCCTGGCATTCGGACCGGACAAGGCGGGAATCATCGGTGGATTGGAAAATCTGTTTTTATGCGGAATCGGTGTAAACAGTCTGTCCGGAACCATCCCCACCTTTGTGTTTGTCGTTTTTCAAATGACATTTGCCGCAATTACCGTAGCCCTTGTTCTCGGATCTATCGTCGATCGCATGAAGTTTTCTTCGTGGATCGTTTTTACGGTGTTGTGGTTGACGTTCATTTATTCTCCCATTGCCCACTGGGTATGGGGCGGCGGTTGGATGGCAAACATGGGGGCACTTGATTTTGCAGGCGGCACTGTAGTTCACATCAATGCCGGCGTTGCCGGTTTAATTCTGTCTCTGATCCTCGGAAAACGAATCGGATTCGGCAAGGAAGCCATGTTTCCTTCCAGCATTTCTCTGACCGCACTGGGAGCCGCCCTGTTGTGGTTCGGGTGGTTCGGTTTCAATGCTGGCAGCGAACTGGCTGCAGATGGTGTGGCGGCTTCGGCGTTTCTGGTCACCAATACTTCTGCTGCAACGGGTGCCCTGGGATGGATGTTTGTCGAGTGGTGGGTTAATAAAAAACCAACGGTACTTGGGATCGCCTCCGGAGTTGTTGCCGGACTGGTGGCCATCACGCCTGCTGCCGGATTTGTGGGTTTGTCCGGGTCGCTGGTGATTGGACTGGTTGCGGGTATTCTGGGTTTCTTCAGTGTTTCCGTACTTAAAAATAAAATAGGCTATGACGATTCCCTGGATGCGTTCGGTGTACACGGCATGTGCGGTATGTGGGGTGCACTGGCAACCGGTATTTTTGCCAATCCGGCCATCAACGAAGTCGGCAGAGGATTACTTTTCGGGAATCCCAAACAACTTTATATTCAAGCTATATCCATTGCAGGCACTATCCTTTTTTCGGCGGTGGGAACGCTCATTGTGGTGTATGTGACTCGATTCATCACCGGTGGGTTGAGAGTGG
>DNGT01000167.1 GCA_003486165.1 Desulfobacteraceae bacterium | reverse complement strand
GCGACGATCTATGTTAACTTAGAAGGAATCATCGATTTTGCCCAAGAAATTAATCGCCTTGATAAAGAGATCAACAAACTGACCAATGAGTTAAGCATTGTTTCAAAAAAACTTAGAAATGAGGACTTTCTCAGAAAGGCCCCCAAAGATGTGGTTGAGAAAGTTAAAGAAAAACAAGAATCTCTTATGGAGAAACAGCAAAAGCTTCGGAAAAATTTGGATAAAATTAAGGAACTTGAGTCTTAGAGCTCTAATTCATAAATACGATGACGTATTTTTATGTAGACAATAGTCCGCATAAGCTGAACCCTAAAAGTTTGAAGTNNTGAGGAACGCGCTTTCAGCGCGATCAATTATAATTAAAATTGATAGAATACCTTAACTTTAGGCACTTTAAACTTTTGCATTCATAGAATGAAAAAAACCAAGTTATAAATATGTAACCGTATTTACGAATACATGCACTTAGCCTGAACGAAGGTGAAATAATTTTATTATGAATTCAACACAACACCTCATTGAAATCGCTCTTAAAGAAGATATCGGTCCGGGAGACATTACCACCGATAATCTTATAAACCCTCAACTTAAAGGCCAAGGAATCATCATCGCCAAAGAGTCCCTTGTGGTTGCGGGTCTGAATGTGGCCAAACAGGTTTTCCAGTGCCTTGATTCAGAGGTTAAATTCAGATCAGAATATAATGATGGAGATCTTGTAAAAAATGGTGACACTTTGGTCAACGTCAACGGAAGACTTCGCGCGTTGCTTACCGGCGAGCGAACAGCCTTGAATTTCCTCCAGCATCTCTCGGGCATTTCAACTTTAGTGCGATCATATATGAGCGAACTTTCAGACAAAAATATACGTTTGGTCGATACCCGCAAAACCACCCCGGGCTGGCGCGTATTGGAAAAATACGCTGTACGAGTGGGTGGCGCCTATAACCACAGGATAGGCCTGTATGACGGTGTTTTGATCAAGGATAATCACATCGCTGCTTTTGGGGGTATTAAAAAAGCCATTGACCACATCAGAACCCAGATCTCCCATCTGTTAAAAATAGAGGTGGAGGTTTCCAATCTGGATCAGGTCAAGGAAGCGATAGAGGCCAAAGCTGACGTCATCATGCTGGACAACATGACCATAAAACAGATAAAAGAGGCTACAGCCTTTATTGATAAAAGGGCGGTGGTTGAATTGTCAGGCGGTATAACAAAAGGCGATCTCAAACCCCTGGCCGACACTGGCGTCGATATCATATCCGTAGGGGCTCTCACTCACTCTGCAAGATGCGTGGATATCAGCATGCAGATCAGCCAGAACTTATAATAAAGACATTATCAGAGAAATATAAAATCATGAAGTGGACACCTGATGCCGAGGCTGCGATAAAGAACGTTCCTTTTTTTGTTAGAAAAAAGGTTCGTTCCCGGATTGAAAATGAAACTGCGGCGGCCGGTAAAAAGATGGTATCACTGCCTGATGTCAAGGCAGCACAGGCTCGATTTATGTCGAAAATGAGCTCGGACATCAAAGGGTATCAAATCGATACCTGTTTTGGATCGAGCGGGTGCCCTAATCCCGCGAACAGCTGTGATGTTCTGGTCAAAAAAATAGAGTCATTACTTGAAAATGAGGATATTTTAACGTTTTTAAAAGAACGTGTTGAGGGCGACCTCAAGTACCATCACGAATTTCGAGTGACCCTGGCGGAATGTCCAAATGCATGTTCTCAACCTCAGATTAAGGATGTCGGAATCATCGGTGCGGTCATCCCGGAAATCACAGACGAAGAATGTTCAGGTTGCGAGGCTTGCGTTGAGGCATGTATTGAAAGGTGTATTCTTCTCCACAGCCAAAAAAATACTCCTGAAATTGATCATGAGCGGTGCTTGAAATGCGGAAAGTGTATTCACGTGTGCCCCACCGGAACCATCGCAGCAAAAAACAAAGGGTTTCGGGTTCAGCTTGGTGGAAAGCTGGGCAGACATCCGAAGCTGGCTGTTGAGCTTGATGGAATTTACAGTGAAAATGAAGTTTTAGAGCTGGTCAAAAACTGTATCGATTACTACAAAACACACAGCAAACATGGAGAGCGGTTTGCGGAAATAGTTGATCCGGAGGATTTTAAAGTTGAGCGGAAAACAAAAAGATAAGAAGGTTAGAAAATCAAAAGGTCGGGGGCACTAAATCATGCCAACCTTCTTGCTCTTCATCTTTTTACTCTGGTTTACCGCCTTCCTCATTCCTCTTTTCTCTTTCCTATTTCTATTTGCTCAACAAATCCTCACAGGTCAACCATTACGGTGGATGGCAAACGGCCCCCAAGTCTGACACACCGGCATGACTTCAAGACGATTAATATTGATGTGGGGCGGAAGGCTTACGACCCAGTGAACCATTTCAGCAATATCTTCGGGGGTTATCGGATGTGTTCCATCGTATACCTTTTCAGCTTTTTTTGCATCTCCCTTAAAACGGACAATAGAAAATTCCGTTTCCGCTAATCCGGGTTCTATATTCGTCACCCGTATGGCCGTCCCGAAAAGGTCAGCACGCAAATTCCTGGAAAACTGTTTCACAAAAGCTTTGGTGGCACCATATACATTTCCTCCTGGATAGGGCCAGTCTCCGGCAACCGAGCCGATATTGACGATATGCCCTTGATTGCGCTCGACCATGCCAGGCATCATCGCCCGTGTACAGTACATGAGGCCTTTGATGTTGGTATCCACCATGGTATTCCAGTCGGACATATCTGATGCATGGGCCGGTTCAAGACCCAATGCAAGACCGGCATTGTTCACGAGGACATCAATTTCAGAAAACTTTTCGGGCAAATGTGTCAGTCCCGTCATTACCGCTTCCTGATCGCGGACATCCAGTGAAATAATATGAACGGATCTTTCACCACCCAGTTTCTTCTGTAAAGATTTTAAACGGTCTTTTCGTCTGGCCACCAAAATGAGTTTCCAGCCCTCTTTAGCAAAGCGTCGAGCACATGCTTCGCCAAAACCGGAAGTTGCCCCGGTTATGAGTATGACTCCGCTCATTCCGTCCTCCTTTCAATTTTTATCCATCAAGTCATTCATAGGTCCGCGTATTTTTATTTGTTAAATCGCTCTATGACGTGTACTTTTTTCCAACCGGATTAACTTGTAGTTACCTGATTCTATCTTTAACAGTCACTATATATCCAGAACTGTTCTTATTTTATGCGATAATCTTTTTATATTAAAAGGAGGATATTATTTATCTCAACATAAAGATCTCCACCTCCGGACATGGCTTGCCAGGCGTTGACGTAAAGGTTTAACAGTACCTGTTCAATTTGTCCTTTAGACACCTTAACGGACCAGGGATCCTTTTCATATTGGTCGTAATCCGGGTGAACCGCATCCTTGTTAAATAATAACAGCGATGCATTCACGCTGAAACAAAAATGTTATGCTTAAAAAGGCAGCATATGCAGGATGAAAGTCTCGGATGGCAAATACTCTTTTGGCAATTTCATCAATTTGTCTAAATTTTAATTCTAAATTTGCACAGAAATCTGTGCATCGATGCACAATTTTCTGTGCATTTCAGATTCATGCAATATTTTTTCCCAAAGGTTTAAAATATAACAATACAATCAAAATACATTTTATTCACTCTTGACACAACTTTTTATTCAGCTTAGGAAATATTTAAGGTATTGGAAAAAGACCCTATCCCGGATATTTCACCAGAGGTAACAACTTGCTGCAACCTAAAAACACAAGAATGACCCGGCAGCGCAAGGTAATTCTTGAAGAACTGCTGAAGCAAAATGTTCATCCAAGTGCTGATGAGATTTATCAAATGGTACGCCGCCGAATGCCAAGAATCAGTCTCGGTACGGTTTACCGGAACCTTGAAGTCCTTGCCAACATGGGTAAAATCCAGAAGTTGGAACTCAGCGGCGCTTTGAAACGCTATGATTGGGATACGAACAAGCATTACCATATCCGCTGCGTGTACTGTGATCGGGTGGACGATGCGCCGATAGCACCTTTGAACCAACTCGAGAATGACCTTTATGGGGCAACTGTTTTTGAAATTATCGGACACAACCTTGAATTTACCGGTCTCTGTCCTGAATGTTCAAAAAAAGCAGCTCCGAACCATGCTGAATAACTACTTTCAACATCAGGCCCACATTGTCGATATTGAATGCAATTTCCGGTGTCCGGATGATTGTGACACACCCGGGTGCCGGAAAGTTGACATTATTGTTGAAGTCACACTTTTTGACCTGATTAGACTCGCTCGATTCCTGAACACCCCTGTTTCCTACCTCTTTTCTCAATATTGCCATCTGGGCTTGATGATCTATGAGGACAATATCCACTATAAAAGGCTCTTGATAAAAATGAAAAAACCATGCCTTTTCCTTTCCGGAAACCAATGCCTTGTTCATGATGCCAAACCGTTAAATTGCACTCTTTTTCCGGAACTTTACCAAATAAAGGGATTGTTGCCGAAACTTTCCAAAAACCCATTATTTTATACATTTCCATGTCTGAAAAAACCCATCGACATCTCGAGAAAAAGAATCAATGCGTTAAAAAAGCTCAGACGAATGAGTTCACAGGAACAGGCTCTGTCCCATGCATATCTGTTCGGTGTCCCAAGCTTTATTATTGACGAAAAACCATTGAGAAAAAAACTTCGTCGAAGTCACCCGAAACAACGAAACCTTTCTCTACAGGATTATGATAACCTCTTGAATGAGTTGCTAAATTCTTATGGCTTTATTGAAGGTGTTATGGAAAAAATATCCAGATTGGATGCCGAGTCAGAAATAAAAAATCTATTTGAAAAATTGAGCGATCGTGTCATGATGAAATATCTAGTGGAAAAAATGGTTCGGCCGGTGGTTGTTCACAGATTTGAAAGAGATGACATCAAACAACTCAAAAGA
>DNGT01000386.1 GCA_003486165.1 Desulfobacteraceae bacterium | reverse complement strand
AATGTCGGCGGCCAGGGTGCTCAAGTTCTTGCCCGTCTCGGATATGCCGCCATTGTACTCGAAGGTAAACCCAAAGACAAAACCCTTTACAAGGTCGTCATCAACAACGACAATGTAGAAATTACCCCTGACAACAGCCTTAAAATGATGGGCAACTATGATCTGATTGACAAAATTAAAGAAGAATACGGCGATAAGGTTGCCTGTATCTCCATTGGACCGGCCGGCGAGATGAAAATGGCTGCCGCGTCTGTTGCCTTTACTGACATGGAACAAAGACCGACCCGGCATGCAGGTCGCGGGGGTGTCGGTGCGGTTATGGGCGCCAAAGGTGTCAAAGTGATCATTCTCGACGACACCGGCATGCCCACCCGATCACCCAAAGACCCGGAAAAATTTAAAGCCGCCAACAAGGAATTTGTCCAGGGGCTTAAAAAACACCCGATAACAGGAGAAGGGCTTCCTTCCTTTGGAACCAACATCCTGACCAATGTCATAAATGAGGCCGGTGCTTTGCCCACCCATAATTTTAAAACCGGTCGATTTGACGGTGCCGNNTTTACCAAAAGACCGGAATATGAAACCGTATGGGCTCACGGCGGAAATTGCGGTATCGATGATATGGACGCCATTGCCGAACTCGACCGTATGGACGATGATTACGGTCTGGATACCATTGAAATGGGCGCTACCATTGGTGTGGCCATGGAAGCAGGTCTTGCCAAATTCGGTGATGCTCAAGCCGCCATCAACCTTCTCAAAGAAGTCGGCAAGGGAACACCACTGGGCCGTATCCTTGGAAACGGCGCTGCTGTAACCGGCAAGGTCTTTGGTGTTGAAAGGGTTCCCGTAGTCAAAGGTCAATCTATGCCGGCTTATGATCCCCGATCCGTCCAGGGGATCGGGGTGACATATGCCACCAGTACCATGGGTGCCGATCACACAGCCGGTTACGCGGTCACCGCTAACGTTCTCAATGTAGGAGGCAGCGTAGACCCTTTAAAACCTGAAGGCCAGGTGGAATTGTCCAGAAACCTTCAAATTGCCACAGCCGCCATCGACGCCACCGGCATGTGCCTCTTTATCGCCTTTGCGGTCCTTGATCAGCCGGAAACATTCAATGCCCTTGTGGACATGATCAGTGCATTTACCGGACAGAACCTTACGGCAGATGATGTAACCGAATTGGGCAAAAACATCCTTTCATTTGAAAGAGATTTCAATTCTCGCGCCGGCTTTACGGCCAAAGATGACCGTCTGCCTGATTTTTTCATGGCAGAAGCGCTCCCGCCCCATCATGTCATCTTTGAGGTCAAGGATGAAGATCTTGATCAGGTCTATAATTGGTAGAACCTGCCTTTTATGACGCTGACACAATGGGGAGCCCCGATGGGGACTCCCCATTTTTTTCCAACCTGAAAAAAAGGTCGTGTTCACGGACTGTGCTCCCTCGTGAACACATCAGACAAAACCATCTATTCTCAATAATCCCATGAAACCGAAATTTAAAAATAATACCGTCATAAAAATAAGTTTGACCGTAACACCGGACCGGCTTTCATTTTTTTCTCCTCTCCTCGGACAGGGTTTTACCTTAACTATCCGGACAGGAATTTCCGTCCGAGATCTGCTGTGCCTGCAAATCGGTGTGAGTGACGACTATCTCGACCAGAGAATTCAAACCATATTCCTGGACGGAAAGGTCGTTGATAATGTCGATACTGCTGTGATCCGCCAAGGATCTACACTGGCACTTTCAGCTGCCATGCCAGGCCTGGCCGGGGCCACTTTACGCCGGGGCGGTGCTTATGCAGCCATGCGCAGTCAAATTTCCTATAAGAATAATACAGTAGACGACTCTGCGGAAAACGGGACCGTCATGCTGAAGCTTTTTAATCTCGTGGCCTTAGAGCTGGGCCCCATGTTTCTGAAGCAGGGTATCTGGATCGACGGAAAAAATCTGAAAAATTTTTTCGAGAGAGTACCTGATTTTTTCTGGGATGGATGCCTGAATGCAGAAATTAACGGCATATCTCAGAATGTCCGGAAAATATCACTTATGGAATTGAAGCAGGACGTCTTTTTGAAGCTCAAATAAAATTGTGAAATATATTTAAGAAAAACAGGACAATGTATAAAATCACGTGTTGACAAATGCTGAAGTATTTGTGATACATATATGCCATTCTTTCTTTAACAATACCTTTTTCCACAACGACCTATAGATTTACAAGGAGCCAATTATGAACGTGTTTCTTTACGGAATGAGTCTTCTTTTTATTGCCATCGGGTGTTGCACGATTCTTTATACCAATGAAACCAGAAATTTTATAAAGGGTTTGTTCAACCAAATTGATCGAAAATTTCTTTCGGTTTTTGAAGCCATAATGGGAATCCTGCTTCTGTTTTCTGCAACTGCAAGCCATCATCCATGGTTTATTAGATTAATTGGGTTATCGGCTGTCATTGAAGGAGTGATCATCTTTTTAATTCCTAAAAACCTCTATGATGAACTCATTAATTGGTATGTTAATTCACTATCGGATCAAACCTACAGGCTATTTGGCGCTTTGTCGTTAATACTTGGAACTGCAATGTTATCTTGGGTTTTATAGACACTAAGGAAGGTGTTTCTTATATGCTGGCCAAATTTAATAATGAGGTTTTACAATACGGACCTGATGCAGTTCTTCCTCAGAATCTGAACAAGGAATGGTTAGCTACCTTGCAAAAGATGGCAGAGGATTTTTTAGAAACCAACTATGATCTCGAACAATGTAAAAAACCGGGGGACATTGTAGATCCAATTCTTTCAGTCTGTGTATCAGAAATATTAAGATCCCAACATACTGACAAAGCCAATATTTCCGATGAAGACATATTAAAAAAGATCCCGATTTATTCCCTATCGTTAATCATAGAGGCTGTTAACAGGGAATCTGATCTTGGAATAGAGAAGCCTAACTTAGAAAACCTTCTTTCATGGGACAGAATTAGAAAAATAAAAGACACTCACCCGGAATTTATTAAAGCCCTTG
>DNGT01000036.1 GCA_003486165.1 Desulfobacteraceae bacterium | reverse complement strand
CAAATTGCGAGACATTAAACCCGATTTGAACTGGCTGAGTGTTGGGGGCCAGCATATTATGCCAAAACCGGGCGTCTGGAAACGTCCTCCAATTTCTTTAAATCTAATATATACTTAGCTATCCTATATTTTTCATCATGGCGATTTCGTCACAATCCGGGAATTTTATGCATATGATGCAATCCGCCCAAATTTTTATAGGAAGTTCTGATCTGTCTATTTGTTGAAAGCCGAAATGTTTAAAAAAACTTGGACGATATGTCAGGGCAAACACTTTTTTTATGTCAAAAGATTTTGCTTCGGAAAGTGCGTGTTCGACAAGTTTTGATCCTATTCTTTCTCCCACGTGTTCCGGATGCACCGCCAGGGATCGTATTTCGGCTAGATCATCCCAACAGAACTGCAATGCGCAGCATCCCAAAACGCCGCCGTCTTTATCATCAACGTAAACCGTGAAATCCCTTACATGATCATATAAAGCACTTAAAGGTCGGGGTAAAAGTTTGCCCTGGCGGCCATATTGCTGAAGCAGTGCATGAATAGTTTTTATATCCTTAATGGTAGCTTTTCTGATCATCGTTTTCCTCATCGCATTTTGAAAACATTACTGATTCCTTGAAAGCGATTTGTTTTAGAAAAAATTTAATTATAGCTTAAACGTTAATGTTTTCAAAAGGCTAAACTGTTACCAAATTATTTATTTTACCAATGAGCGAAAGTCAACAGCCATAATTTATTTTACCGATATGATTTGGGTTCTGTTCCTTTCTTGAAAAGCGCTTTAACAGCATTGGGAGAGTTATCCGTTGCAAGAAGACCGGTTGATGAATCTATGCTTACTTTTACGACATCATCTGGAATATCAAAATATTGAATCGCTCTGTCAAGAAGGGCTCTTTGCATGAATTCGATCCATATTGGCAGCGCTGCTCTATCCCCGGTTTCTCCTTTACCAATGGTCGTAAATGTATCTTGACCCACCCATACTCCGGTGGTAATCGATGGCGAGAAGCCGATAAAAAGCGCATCTTTGAATTCGTTGGTTGTTCCTGTTTTCCCGGCAACTGGGCACTCAATAACCTTTGCTTTTTGGCCCGTGCCATCTTGAATGACGCTGCGGAGCATGTCTGTGATGATAGCCGCACTTTCTCTTGAAATAACGACTTTTTTTTGAGGTTTTACACGCCATACCAGTCGTCCTTTTACATCAAGGACCTCCATGACGCCATAAGGTTCTATGAGTTTTCCCTTATTCGGAAAAACTGAGTAGGCCGCTGTCAAATTAATCAATTTAACTTCAGAAGTGCCAAGGGCTAAAGAAAGATTCGGGAGCAGGGCAGATTCAATGCCCATAGTGTGTGCAAATTTGGCCACTGAAGATGGCCCCAACATTTCGATGAGTCTCACAGCAGGAATATTTTTTGAAAGCGCCAGTGCCGTTCTCAGCGTCATCTCACCTTTATAATCTTCGGAAAAATTATTCGGTTGCCACTCTTTTTTTCGATTTCCAATTTTGAAGGCCACCGGTGCATCGAGAATGATGTTGCTTTGTGAAAAACCCTGTTCAATGGCATAGGCATAAACGATAGGTTTAAATGCAGATCCAGGTTGTCTTCTGGCAATTGTTGCCCGGTTAAAAGAGGATTTTGAGAAATCCCTACCGCCGACCATTGCAAGGATTCCGCCAGATACCCCATCCAGAGAAACGAGTGCGCATTGAGGATCAGGATTTTTTATAAATTGTTGTTTCATCCTATGTTCGAGGGCAGAAAGCCCTTTTTCAACAGCAAGTTCCGCTGCCTTTTGCAACTTAAAATCGAGTGTTGTAATGACGGTAAGACCACCCTTGTAAAGCCTTGACGAACCAATTNNAGAACAATATTTCTCCGTTTGAGCGCCATATCTTTATCAATTAAAGGAGAATATCGCGAAGGTGACTTTGGGAGACCAGCCAAAAGGGCACATTCAGTAAGATTTAAATCACTTACAGGTTTACCAAAGAAAATTCGGGCGGCCGATTCCACACCGTAAGCGCCACTGCCAAAGTATATCTGATTGAGGTAAAGCTCGAGGATTTCATCCTTTGTATATCGACGCTCTATTTGAAAAGAAAGAAAGGCTTCCTTTGCTTTTCGCAACAAGGTTTTACGCGGTTGTAGAAAAAGTGTTTTGGAGAGTTGCTGAGTGATGGTACTGGCGCCTTCGACAAATTTGCCAGCTTTGATATCTCGAAAGATGGCCCTGAAAATTCCCTTCAGATCAATGCCGCTATGCTGATAAAAGCTTCTGTCTTCAGTAATGATTAAGGCCCTTATTAGGTTATCGGGCATAATTTTTATCGGCACGGGATCTCTTTTTTCTAAAAAAAACTCCGCAAGGAGTACTTCATCCATAGAATAAATTCGTGTGATGGAAGATGGCTTGAAAAATTCAAGATTTCGAATTTGTGGAAGATCTTTTGTTAGGGCGATAAAAAACCCTAACATACTTCCGAATATTATCCCAAAGATAAAAAGAAGTAAAATCCCGACATTTATTTTATTGAAATGGAGTCTGGTTGTTCTCATATGATTTTTATATCTTGACTGTTATATCCTTTGAATATAAATACAAAACTCAATTTTTGCACCCTCAATTTTAAGCAACCCCAATAAGAACGCAGAAGGCTGGAAGAAATATTTAAGGTAAAATCATATAAAAAAATGATATAAATGTTTACAAGGAGTGTAACAATGACCCATCATCACCATGACCACGAGAAACAAAATACTTTATCATTTGATGAAAAAATGATCAAACTACTTGAACACTGGATAAAGCACAACGACGATCATGCGCAAACATACAGGGATTGGGCTCAAAAAGCAAAAGAGAAAAAAAAGATTAAGGCTGCCTTAATGCTGGAAGATGCAGCTGAGATGACCCTGTCGATCAGCAAAAAGTTTGAATCGACCATAAAACTTATTGATGAGGGTTGAAAAGAGGGAATAGGGATTACTTTTCTATTCCAATTCTGGCCTTGACACCCTTTTGAAAATAATGT
>DNGT01000431.1:2957-3567 GCA_003486165.1 Desulfobacteraceae bacterium | reverse complement strand
TGTTACAAAAAAAAACAAAGGATATTGCAAAAGGCAAATTCGAAAAGATTCTCGATATCGCCTCACCTCCTGAAATAAGAGATTTAGCAAACGATTTCAACACAATGTGTGACAGGCTAAAGGAACTGGATGAAATGAAGGAAGATTTCATCAGTCATGTATCCCATGAACTTCGTACCCCGCTAACCGCGATAAAAGAAGCTTCAAAATTATTGATCGAAGGTCTTTTTGTCGACAATCCCAAAAGTCGAGATGAACTTTTAACCATTGTCAGCGATGAGTGCGAACGACTTATTGTATCGGTCAACAGAATCCTGGATCTTTCCCGTATGGAAGCGAAAATGATGGAGTACCATTTCAATCATACGGATATGATCCACCTCATCCGCAAGTGTATTTTGAAACTGGCACCCATTGCTCAGCGAAAAAATATTACACTTGAATTAACACCACCTCCCCAGCTTCCGGAGATCCTGATGGATTCCGAAAGGATCAGTCAATTGCTTGAAAATTTAGTCGCAAATGCTTTAAAATATACGGATGATAAAGGATCGGTGACAGTGAGTACCTCTTTAAAACATCACGATGATATGGTAATCGAAGTATCGGT
>DNGT01000431.1:0-2860 GCA_003486165.1 Desulfobacteraceae bacterium | reverse complement strand
ATATCGATTCATTTTTTTAAAAAACTCGTCAAAGAATATCCTCAATCCGTTTTTAAAGACAAAGCAAAAATCTGGATTTGGCTTTTAAATCAGAACATGGACTATGCAGAAAAGGTCGATAAAAAAAACAAACGAATCGATTTGTTGGAAAATGAACTGAAAACAGAAAAAAAAGAGATAATAAATTTACAAAATCAGATAAAACGTTTAAAAGAGATTGATTTGGGTATTGAAGAAAAGAAAAGAGAAGCCCTCCCAGCAATTGGCCAGTAGGATGATGAACGATCATAAAGGAAAAATACTCGTTGTTGATGATGACCGGAATATTCTTCAGGTCATCCAGATGCGACTTGAATCCGGAGGATACCACGTTACAAAGACCACCGGCGCGGAAATGGCTTTGGAACTGGCCGAACAAGAACCGTTTGATCTGGCAATGATCGATCTGAAACTCGACGATCAAGACGGTATCCAGCTGATGCAAAATATCCGCCATATCATTCCCGACCTCCCCGTGATCATTCTCACTGCGTATGGAACGATTAACAGTGCCGTTGAGGCCATGAGAAAGGGAGCACACAGCTATTTAACCAAGCCGTTTGATGGTCATGAACTTCTCATGCAGATAAACAACTGCCTGGAAACAAGCAAGCTGTCAAAAGAAGTGAAACAATTGCAGCGTCTGGTCAAAGAAAGATACGGGTTTGATAATATCATCGGCAGAAGTGAAAAGATGAAAAAAGTTTTCGAACAGGTCACACTGGCTGCTGCGACGGATTCCAATGTATATATTGAGGGGAAAAGCGGCACCGGGAAGGAGTTGATCGCAAAAACCTTGCATATGGCCAGCGACAGGAAGAATGATCCATTTATTGCTTTAAATTGCTCGGCCATACCGGAAAATCTTATGGAAAGCGAACTTTTCGGATATGAAAAAGGTGCGTTTACCGGGGCCGACAAGAGTAAAAAAGGCCTTATTGCCGAGGCTGCCTCTGGTACCTTCTTCCTGGACGAAATATCTGAAATGCCGCTTTCAATGCAGGTCAAAGTCTTGAGAGTTTTAGAGGAAAAGGAATTTTATCCTGTAGGTGGAAGACAGATTGTTAAAATGAATGCCAGAATCATCGCTGCTTCCAATAAAAATCTCGAACAAGAGGTCAAAAACGGCCAATTCAGGGAAGATCTTTATTATCGCATTCATGTCATTCCAATAAAACTACCCACACTCAATGAAAGAAAAGAGGATATCCCGCTTCTTTCCAGGCATTTCTTAAAAAAATATTCCGAGGAAATGGGTAAAAACATAACCGCGTTTTCAACAGAAGCCATGCAGAAACTGATCTCTTATCCTTGGCCGGGCAATATCAGAGAGCTCGGAAATACCATCGAATGTGCCATGGCCATGGCGAAAGGCAATATCATTACAGAAGACCTTATCCTTCAAACCCAGAATGTTCCTCCTGAAAGTTTAAAGTCATTTAAAGATGCTAAAGAAAATTTTGAAAAAAATTATCTCATTCAGCTATTTGAACTGACCAAAGGCAATGTCAGCCAGGCAGCTAAGCTGGCCGGAAAATATCGTGCGGATGTTTATGAACTTATAAAAAAATACAACATTAAACTCGACGATTTCAGAGAAACATAGGATGATTGTCTGCCAGACGACCCGAACGTGTTCATGGGTTGTGCTTCTTCGTTCCAACCAAAAAACCATCCCCTTCTTTTCATGTTGCTGCTGTCAACTGATGACCGACTATTCTCTTACGATTTCATAGGCTGAAACGGCAATCTCTTTCCTTCCCTCACTTTCCAGTACGGTTCCCTTTACCCGAACTTTCAAACCAACATAAGAGACCAGTTCCTTGCCTTCTTGGGTGTCAGCCACATCGAAAATTTGGCCATCTTTGTCCACGATCTGATTGGCATTATTGACAGTCCCGATCATCATCAGTTCCTGATCCTGCATTGATGCACCCTTTTCAGCTGAAAAGGCAACCCCTGTCATCATGACAACCACAAACAGTGAACATACAGCTATACTCATCGTTCTTTTCATTACACCCTCCTTTTATTTTTTGTCCCGTCTCATCCGAAACATTTGAACTAACCGTATAACGCTTTAAAACGACCTTATCTTTCGAACTCACTGAAACCTCGCATTATTTTATTTGCGCTGTGATGATGAAATCTTTTTTTTCTTTATGTGCAATGGCTGTGCCAAGTATAATGAATAGACATAACCAATTGTTTTATAATTAAATTTGGCTAAGTCCATTATAAATACAAGCTGGGCATGTGAAGGGATCTTCATACGGGGATTAAAAGGAATTCGAGAGAAATAAAGACAAGCTTTTGTAAATAAATGCTTATTAACTGAATGAAATTTCCTTCAACGGAGAAATCTGATTTTGGATCTTTTGCTTAAGAGGATTCAATAAAGGCGTTTTCCACGATCCAAACTTCGATACTGAACCGCTTCGGCAATATGGTCTACGCTGATGTCGGATGCATCCTCGAGATCGGCAATGGTGCGGGCGATTTTAAGGATACGGTTGTATGCCCTTGCCGACAAACCGAGTTTGTCTATGGCGCTTTCAAGAAGATCGCAGGAGGCATCATCAATCCGGCAGTGTTTTTTAATATGCCGGTTGATCATCTGCGCATTGCAGTAAATTTTTGTTCTTTTAAACCGTTCGAACTGGCGCGCTCTGGCGGCGGCAACACGTGTCCCGATAACTTCCGACGATTCTGAATCAGATTCTCCGATAAGGTCCCTATAGGGAACTGCCGGAACTTCCACGTGAATATCGATTCGGTCCATCAACGGCCCCGATATTTTGGATCGGTATCGGTGAATCTG
>DNGT01000328.1 GCA_003486165.1 Desulfobacteraceae bacterium | reverse complement strand
TCAATAAAAAAGTAGTGATTATAATTAAATATACATTACGGCTCTAGTTCTTTAATCCGTTCCCTTTGCAATTTGACACGATATAGCCATTCACTGTCGTCTTTAAGATAAATTTCCGCCAGGCGATTGAATTCCGTGGCCTGCCCAATATTCCATTTCATGAGCCAAGCTTCGGCCAAATAATAGTAATTCCTGCCATTGTCTGGATTGAGGTTCAGGGCCCGTTCCAGTATTCCGATGGCATCATCGGGCTGATTATTTTCTAAAAACATCCGTCCCTGTTCGGTTAACTGTAAAGCAGCAAGGGCACGGGGGCTGAGGCCGGACTTTTCGACATTTTTTTCGAATTCATCAGCCTCTCGGGGTGTTTCCCGGTAGACATCCGTCGGCGAAGGTTGCATAACAGCAGGTGTACACCCTGAAAAGACCAATCCGAATATGATAGTGACAATAACGATTTTAATACTTATTAAAAAAATCTTTAATCCCATCAATGATCCTTCCAAATGAATCTCCGTCTCCGTGAATTCGGCAACGGTCTATGGGTACATGATCCGCCAGGAAATATTCTTCAAAAGAATGAGGGCATCTGTCTTCTACAGCCAGTTGTCCGCTTTCTGAACAGACAACCCGTTTGACCACTCCCGGCGGCATCCTAAACCAACCCCCCGACACATACTGGGGCAAGGCATTCATGAGATCGGCCCAAATCGGCAAGGCGGCTTTAGAGCCTGAGGAGTGAATAGAAGCCCCATCATCGAATCCCACCCATATCAAAGCCAGGATGTCCGGCGTATATCCCACAAACCATGCATCTCTAAAATCGTTGGTGGTGCCGGTCTTGGCAGCAACCGGAAAAGCTATTCCCATCTCCTTTAATGAATTTGCAGTGCCAATCTCCACAACACTTTGTAATAATGAACTCATGATAAAGGCTTTTTCAGGCGTTGTAATCTGCTTAATGCTCATATGTCTTCGTTCCATAACGACACCATTCTCGTCCAACACTTCTTTCATTGCCAAGGGATAAGATAGTACACCATCTGCAGCAAAAGGACAATACGCACGCGCCAGCTCTAACGGTATCACCTCAAAGGATCCTAACGCAATGGAGGGATACGGTTTTAAAGGGGTCGAAAACCCGAACTTGCCCGCCGTGCTAATGATTTGATCTATCCCCACTTGCATGGCCAGATCAACCGTTGCCAGATTTATTGATCTCGCCAGAGCATTTCTCATCAGCACGAGTTTCTCCGTCATCGGTGTATAGTTCTGGGGTATCCATTCCTTCCCATCAATTTCATAAATTTTGGATTCATTGGACAGTATGGAGGCAGGGGTGAATTTGTCCAATCCACTCAAGTATACCAAAGGCTTGAATGCACTACCGGGTTGTCGCCGTGCCTGAGTAATTCGATTGAACTGGCTTGCACTGTAATTGCGTCCGCCTACCATGGCCAAGACATAACCGGTTTTGGGCTGCATAACAATAACAGCTCCTTGCAGTTGTTTTTGGGGATCTGTACGGGTCAAATCCGGATTTGCCTTCTCCAGCGAATCCAGTCCCCTTTTCAGTGCGTTTTCCGCAGCCATTTGGACCTGGGTGTCCAAGGTTGTATAAATCGACAACCCAAGACTGGATAAGTCTTGAGGAGAATACAGCACTGTAAGCTGCTCAGACAGGTAGTCCATAAAATAAGGTGCCTTTTTGCCGTAAGACGCATAACCAACTGCCTCCACTGGTAATGGCAACGTCATTTTCAGTTCTTCATCTGAAATCCATCCCTGCTCATGCATGGCGTTTAGCACCATATTTCTCCGTTTTTGACAGCGGTCTTTATCAATATAAGGAGAATAATGGTTGGGGCCCCTGATTAGACCGGCGAGAGTAGCGGCTTCGGCCAGGGAAAGGTTGCTCACAGGTTTGCCAAAATAGAAAAAAGACGCTTCACCGATACCGTTTATCGCTTCTGATGCTTTCTGTCCCAGATAGATTTCATTGAGATAAATTTCGAGTATTTCATTCTTCTCATACATCACCTCAATGGTAAGAGACATGAAAAGCTCTTTAAGTTTTCGAATGAACGTCCTCTTGTGTGTAAGAAAATAATTTTTGGCCAATTGCTGGGTAATGGTAGATCCCCCTTGACGTATGGAGGCATGGCGCAGGTTAGTGTAAATCGCCCTCAATATTCCCTTTGGATCCAACCCTTTGTGTGTGTAAAACCGACGATCTTCTGCAGCTAAAACAGCATTGATGACATGCTGAGAAACTTGATCTATGGAAACAAGTTGTCGTCGTTCTCTATGAGGGCCAAAAAATAACATGACCTCCTCCGGCTCAAGCTCCAAGATGGGAAGAAAATGACCTGTATTTAAATTGGTTATCGATTCTATTCGATTTTCATCAAATATGATCTGAACAGGGATGCCGTCCTGGTGTCTCGATGGGACAGTAAAATCGTGAAGATAAAGTTGTATAGATGATGCAGACCGACTGATCTCACCCTTATTAACCGGTTTATGGACAACTTCCCGATACCCTAAACGGCGGAGTTTTTCATTTAAAAGTTTGCGATTTGTTTTTTGCCCGGGATATAATATTGTCGTATCTGAATAAACTATGGAAGGTATGCTCCAGCGCCGGCCTGAAAATCTTTTGTCTATTTGAACGGAAAGATACCAGCAATACACCAAAATAATTCCGCAGATGAGAAAAATAATCGGCAGATACCATTTAATCAGCCGTTTAAGGGTTACATTTATGGATCGTTTTTTCTTTGTCATTAGTGTTTAAAGTGATTTTTTTCGAAGATGAGTTTCGATTGAATATCAAAAGTAGAATAATGAAACAATGGAATATTGGAAGGTCGAAAATCCCGGCTTTGTCAGGGCTGGAATATTGGGAATAAAAACGATTTTACCTTAAATATTTTTCCCCGCCTGCTCCATTGTATTAGCGTTGCTTAAAATTAAGATGCTGAAACTTGTGCAGTTTAAGTTAAAGTAGGGATGAATGCCGCCGTTGGCGTTTTGTACTAAAACCAATGATAAATCCAAGAATAAGCACACCGGCCCCGCTTAAAAACCACTTAATATTTTTGTTCCAAAGCAGTTTTGTTAACTCGTCCTCATACTTTTCAGCCTTTTGGGTCTGTTCCGCGAGTTTGGACGCTGATTCTTTATATTTTGATTGTAGATCCAAGAATTGTTTGGACTCTCTTTTGAGGGTTTCATAAGATTTATCCAAGTCTTTTTGTTTTGTTTCACTGGTGTTAAGATCGTTGCTGAGCTTTTTATTTTCGGCTTTGAGTGCCGTGTTTTCTTCCAGGAGTGATGCAACTTTGGTCTGAAGAACACTGTGATTATTCTTTAATGCTTCCAATTGTATATTGTCCGGGGTTTGATCGGTAAGAAAACGGCTGATCACCCAGCCCTCCTTGCCATTAAGCAATCGGATCAGAGTCCATTCATCTTCAGGTTTCAGAACTTCCACCTCTTGTCCAACACTGAGCAAAGCAATTATTTTTCGGTCTGTTGCAGGTCCCGTCCGCATGGTTATTTTCATGCTGTCATTAATNNGAAATGAATCATAACCTTGGTGGAAAGTCAACCACCAATTCAAGTTATTCAAAATAAATCGCATCGTTTTCGGTAAGTTACACAGTTGTTCAACTCATTTACTTTTTATACGCTTTTGTTTAAAACTTCTCTGATTTTTCCTGATAAACTTTTTAG
>DNGT01000393.1 GCA_003486165.1 Desulfobacteraceae bacterium | reverse complement strand
TTCTTTATTATCCCTTGCCACGAGTTCATGCGATTTAAAAAAAGACTATCCATGTAGCGATGGTTTAGAAAAACTGCCCGACCCCTCATCTTAATACCATATGCTTAGGATATTGATTTAATAATTGAATGATTGGTGATGAGAGGGTGGTTAATGAAGTAGGGCAAAGATGCCATATGGTAAGGTTTGTGAACGTTCTCTACGATTTTCCTGCATTACTCTTTCTTTTGATAGACCTTCAACTCTTTGTAATTCTTTAATATTTCACTCGAACTCTTGAATCCTGACCCCCTTTCTCCCAATGAATTGAGACAAAAACCTTATATTTTTAGTACCAGTTTAAATCCTTTACGATCAGCCCATTTGACTAAGGCACCTTTAAGTTTTTCAAGTCCTTCTTGATCAGTTTCAGAGACTTGGACCTGGAACTCAACAGGTAAATTCTCCCAATCGAGATTGGTATACACATACCATACATTATCATTAGTATCGGCAGATATTGCTTGTGTAATTTCTACAAAATCATTTTCCTTTTTAAAAAGCATTACTTTTCTCCTTGACTGTTATTGAGAGCATTAAATAACATATATTTTCAAATCATCCAAGAAATTTTCAATGCATGGCTCGGTGAGTATCGGAGTTTAATTTCTTATCTAAAGTACTGAACTCAAGTTTTGCATCCCACAATGGCTAAAAAGCCTTTAAAACAGCTCGAAACGCCGTAATTGGGCGTTAGATGTATTTTTGAGATAGCTTGCTGTAACTTTCAAATTTAATATTAACCGTCAAGNNAATAGGTTCTGACCGGGAGGCCGACCGACGGCAAAGCTCTCGTGTCAGGCAACATCTCGCCCTGTTGGACAAAGGCTTTGGTTTCAGGCGCCCACCAGTGGAAAAATATGTTCCTTAATCCAGGCGACAACCGAATCGGCCAGTTGGCGGGCCCGCTGAGCGGTTTCCCGGCTGACGGAGCTGATCAGAGGCGCCTGTTCCGAAAGTTTCAGGTTTTTCCCCAGCAGGTGCCGGTGTTTGCTTACAAAGTCTTCCGGCAGGTCGTCGGACAGCTCAACCCCTTTCATTATTGCCCAGGCCGAGGTCCACGCCCGTGCAACGTTCATTATGTTATATCCGCCGCCGCCCAGTGCAATCCAAGGAAGTCCCCAGGATTTGATCTCTTGAATCAGCTTGCAAAAACCTTCTCTCGTAAGGTTCAGCGAAGCCAAAGGATCGGTTGTAAAGGTGTCCACCCCCAGCTGGGTGACCAGTACATCAGGGTCAAAGGCACGCACCAAGGGCGGAACCGTTTCTTTAAACACCCAAAGATACAGGTCATCATCGGTGCCGGGAGCCAGAGGTACATTGACGGCAAAACCACGGCCCGGCCCTTGCCCCATTTCTTCGGGGAATCCGGTGCCTGGGAAAAGGGTGTGACCGTTTTGATGAATGGAAATGGTCAACACCTGGTCAGTGTTATAAAAAGCCGCTTCAACGCCGTCGCCGTGATGGACGTCTACATCCAGGTAAACCACGCGCAACCCATCCTGAAGCATTCGGGCAATTCCGATGGCCGGATCATTTAAGTAACAAAACCCGGAGGATCGGGCGGATCGCGCATGATGCAACCCACCGGCAATATTGAATGCGATCCGGCGATTCTCATATCTGACCTGGCGAATGCATTCCAGCGTCGCTCCGGTGACCAGCAGGGACCAGTCATATAATCCTGGAAATACCGGGTTGTCGCCGCTCCCCAGGCCATATTGCCCTGATTGTGGTGGTGCCTGGCCGGTATTGGCCTGACGGAGGACTTCCAGGTATTCGGAATCGTGGACCAGACGCACGTCTTGTTCATCCGCTTCCCGGGCTTCCACCCATGGTCTCTCGAGGTGATCGAACAACCCATAGGCTTCGATTAAATCCATGGTTAACCGGAGCCTTTCCACCTTCAAGGGGTGATTGTGCCCATAACTGTGACGGTCGAATCGTTCGCTAAAGACCAAAACTTCCTTACGGTGTCCGCTCATATCGTTATCCTGATTTTCAAAAAAAATGGTTTTAAATTGTAAGATTTTAAGATCTTGTCGACACACAATTTAATATCGTATTATTATTCAACTTGGAAGGAACTGTCAATGAAGAGGAAAAAGTTATGTATTCTAAAACCGAAATGTCCTACGAAAAATATATGGTGATATATTGGGTGCGCACCGGCGCTGATGTGAGCGCTTGATCATCCGGTACAAAGACGTATTTTCAAAAACTTCAATTTCTGAAAAGAGAAGGCCTATACATTTTTCAGGACCTTTATATTTGGTGGGCATCTAACTGTCTACAGCCATGTCAGAGCATCCTTTCTTTGTGTAGTTCTGGAGGAGATAATTCAACTGGAAGTGCTGACTGGACTTCATTTGTCCAAATTGACAACATCGCTGCCTATTTTTTTGAGAACAAAAAGGGGATTTATCCCCTGTTTCAAAATCAGAAATAATTTTTATCTGAATTTTTTCAATATAAAAATTACTATCCATTATGAAGACATCTAATTCGGAAGGCACGTTTAACCGCTGTCCGGTACTCGAATAACGAACCGCCATACCATCCTTGCTAATGTTAATAATTTGGCCAAAGATNNAAAGTTCTTTTCAAACACACTCCGACCAAATGGATGAATGGTTTTTAGGCCATTCGTGTCAACGAATATTTCCCAGAAACTGCTGCCGGCTTCATTTAATATGTTGATCAATTCGTGTGCTGAGCTTCCATCAAAATCACCATTCAATTTCAGATGAAGGCTGTCTCTTGTTTTATAAGAATAAATTTGGAAATTTGATGCCATTGCCTTCCTCATAACTACTAATTTTTATATGCTTATGAATTAATTGAAAGGGAGCAAACGTTTCGCAGTCGAATGATCGATTGCACACCTGTTTTCTTCAGAATAGTCTACTCCGGATTCT
>DNGT01000413.1 GCA_003486165.1 Desulfobacteraceae bacterium | reverse complement strand
GGTGGTTGTTTCCCAGAGGGATTCCATGGCCGCGAGCTTGGTGGGCTGTTTTTCAGCCACAACGACGCCGTTCAGATCTCCCATAACCACCACAACAAAGGAAAAGATGAGTCCAAATACCAGAGCAATTCTGAAAGAGCGGGTAAAAAATTCTATCTTCTGCTTTTTTAGCAAATGATAGGCGCTGACCCCCATGACAAAAAAGGCACTTAGCACATAGGCCGCGCTGACCGTGTGGACAAATTTAAGGATGGCCCACTTTTGCATCAAAGCGGCCGTAAAATCCACCAGTTCGGCCCGGCCGTCCCGGATGGTATATCCGACCGGATTTTGCATCCAGGCATTGGCGATGAGTATCCAGACTGCCGAAAAGGTTGAAGCAAAAGCAATCAACCACATCACCCCAGCGTGGGCCTTTTTGGAAAGCTTTTTCCAGCCGAAAATCCAGACACCAATGAGGGTCGATTCCAGAAAAAAGGAAGTGGTGGCTTCAATGGCCAGAAGGGAACCAAAGATATCGCCGACAAAGGCTGAATAGCGGGACCAGTTGGTTCCAAATTGAAATTCAAGGGTGATCCCGGTAACAACCCCCACTGCAAAATTAATGAGGAACAGTTTGCCCCAGAATTTTGTCATTCGCAGGTAGGTTTCGTCCCCGGTTTTGACGTATCTGGTTTCCATGTAAGCAACCAGAAAGGATAAACCGAGAGTGAAAGGAACAAATAAAAAGTGGAACATAGTGGCGGCCGCAAATTGCATACGCGAAAGCAATACCACATCCATGAGCATCTCCTTTGTGAAACAGCAAACTAAAATATTCTGAAGTTTCGCATCCGAATATTTTATCTGTTTGAAAATGATCCGTTTCTAAAAAAACCATGGAGTCAGAGCTTGTATGCCGCTTCGAATTCGATTGAGGGAAAATTTTTCATGAATCCACACTACAAAGAAACAGTCGTCTCTTCTCGTAGTCTACTCTGTCCAACTATCGATAAAATTCAGAACATTTTGAAATCATTGCCGAACCAGGATTCGTCGATAACTTAAGAAAAATAAAAATAGGCAGCTGAAATCAGAGTCCGTAAGTTATGCCGCCCCTTCCAGTTTGCACTGGGTAAAGTCTATCTGCTCGTTGCAGCCTTCGCACACATGGGTTCTGTCAAACTCATCCGAGAAAATTTCCTTTTCTTGTCCACAATTCGGACATTTGCATGAAAACGATTTTAAGGTTTTAAAATTTTGAAACCCCGGGCAATGTTGCGGTGTAGACATAATATTCTCCCCTTTTATTATTAAATCGTTAGTGTGATATAGTCTGAAAAATTTAGATTTTATAACTTCTCGGCAATTTCACGGCCATAGTCCTGAGCCATCTGGACCCCTCCACCCAGAGAACTCGCTTTGAGTCTCAACGAACCACCAACCATGTTCATTTTAAAGATGTTCTTCATGGTATTGAAGATACGGTCCGGCGCTTCTCCACTCCATCCAAATGCACCAAAAGCACCGCCGACTTTGCCTTCAAGGCCGGCTTTTTCAGCAAGAAAAAGCATGGTCTTCATGCCTTGGATCATGTCGCCGTGATAGGTAGCTGATCCGAATGCAAAGCCATCATAACCCTGAAGATCGGCTTCTTTTTTAATTGCATTGACGTTCATCACTTTTGCTTCATGACCGGAAAGTCTAATGCCTTCGGCAATGAGTTCGCCGATCTTTAGTGTCTCTCCGGTTCGTGTTGCACAAACGACGAGTACTTTAGCCATTATATTTTCTCCTTAGGCGCTATGCCGCCTCATTATATTCGTTTGTCAGTACCCTCGAATTCACAATCCGGTGTATAACATGTATTGTCAAGAAATTCACATTTTTCTTTACAAGAAGGACATTGATTCGGCGGCACATCGGCCTCGAGAGCATATCCGCACTTTGAACATTTCCAGCTAGGCATAAAATCACCTCCTTTTCAGCTAAATGTCTGTTCTTTATTCTGATTCAAAGGACTTATTCGGAGCCTGTCGCGTTGCCAGTTCTCGATTCATCATAAAAAGACCTTGTTTGGCATCACCCAACAGTTTGAGCTGCTCCAGCACATTACCGACACTTTCTTCTTCTTCTATCTGTTCGGTTACGAACCATTGGAGAAAGATTTGTGTCGCGTGGTCACGTTCTTCAATGGCAATGTCAACCAGGCCATTGATGAGCCCGCTCACCTTCTGTTCATGTTTTAACGTGTCTTCAAACACAGCCAGAGGAGAATCCCATTCGGCGGGGGGTGCTTCAATAGCAGCGAGAAGAGCTCTCCCGCCACGTTGATTGATGAATTCATAAATTTTCATGGCATGCATGAGTTCTTCCTGAGCCTGTGCATCCATCCAGTTGGCAAACCCGTCAAGATTAACAGACTTGAAATAGGCATTCATGGACAAGTATAGGTAAGAAGAATAAAGTTCGGCATTCACCTGCCCATTGAGTGCTTTTTGCATTCTATCTGATAGCATCGACATTATCCTTTCCACAAACCATGCAGGTTGCAGTATTCACGTGCTGTAACTTTATCAGCTTTAACATCAAATGTTGCCTGCGGGGTCTCCCCGGGTTTGAGAAATTGTCTGTAAGCCTTGCCGTCTGCAATAATTTCAACCCATTCAATATAATGTTTTTCTTCCATAGGATGCGGAACAGCTCCGACTTTAACTTTAACACCGCCCGAAACTTTTTCAACCACCGGCACATGTTTCTCTTTGGCTGCATCAACCGTATTCTCAATCAGTTGGACCATGGGTTGCCCGCAACACACCAGCTCACCGGCACCACCATGGAGAACCTCTACGATATTTCCACAAATATTACATTTATAGACCTCAAGTTTTTCCGCCATTTCACTTTCCTCCTTTTAATTTAAAATATTTCGATCGTTTTTAATGACAATTAAAATCAGAGACTTTAAATCTCACCACATCCTATACCGAACAAGGGTTAACGGACCTGCGGGGTCAACCGTTTAAACCGGAACTACCAGTTTTCCCCCAGCAATTCAAAATGGGCCTGGGGATGATCACAAGCGGGACACATTTCCGGAGCGTGCTCACCTTCATGCAGATATCCGCAGTTTCGGCATCGCCACGTTACACTTTTGTCCCTTTTAAATACCTTGCCGGCATCAATGTTGGCGGCAAGATCAACATACCGTTTCTCGTGCTGTTTTTCAGCTACTGAAATCGCATCAAAAACCGCAGCAATGGCTTCAAACCCTTCCTTGCGGGCAACTTTGGCAAAGCCGGAATACATCTCGGTGTGCTCATAGTGTTCCCCTGCCGCGGCAGCCTTTAGATTTTCTAAGGTATTTCCGATAACTCCGGCGGGAAATGCCGCAGCAATTTCAACTTCTCCGCCCTCTAAAAATTTAAAAAATCGTTTGGCATGCTCCCTCTCTTGGTTGGCAGTTTCGGTAAATATATCGGATATCTGAACATACCCCTCTTTTTTGGCCTGGCTGGCAAAATAAGTGTACCGGTTTCTTGCCTGCGACTCCCCGGCAAATGCAGTTAAAAGATTTTTCTCTGTTTGGGTGCCCTTTAACGACATATTAAAACCTCCTTTTACGTATTTGTCGAATATTAAAAATATAAAAAACCGAATACTACCAGTGATACAAACCTTTAACCTTTTTTAGCTTTCGGATTCTTCAGTCCACCACCCTTTTTCTATGTGTTTTTCTTTTTCCTGTTCCGCCAGTTTTTTCACTTTATAGGCCGAATCACGCAATACACCGTAAAGAATGCCACAGCCGCTATCTTCTCGTTCAATGTCGCCCTTATCTGCGACTCTGATCATTTCATCTACAAGATTCAATGTTTTTCTAATATTATGATTGCAGCGTCTCACGTGTCAGGTCTCCATAAGCTATCAACATTTTAATCAATTTTTTTTCAGTTTTTCCAACTCTGTCGCCAGGTCTTTTAAGTCGGGTCGTTTGTTAATGTCAGATACATGTGCGTACCTTAAGATACCTTTCNNCGAGACTTTACCATGGGGCCAAAAATCGGAAAGAACCTTAAACCACAGATCTCCCATCTGATTGGTCCAAGCATAAAGGGTCGGAATGTTGTCTACCGTAATCCCCAAAAGTATTGCATCGTTTTTATCAAAAATGATCTTCGCAAGGTTATAGCCAGGCCATTGATCCGAACACACCGGTGTCCAGGCAGCCGGCACAAAGGAAATGACAACATTTTTTTTCCCTTTAAATTGACCCAAAGAGATTTTTTCTCCAGATAAAGAAGGAAGTGTAAAATCCGGTGCATTTTCTCCGATCTTGACTTTCAGTGTGCTGTCTGTCGGTTTCAACTGTCCGGGATTATAAATATTCTTTTTGAACGCATCTGAAAGTCCAAATGCATAACTGCTCACAAAAAAAAGGATGACTACTGTTAAAAGTATTTTAGGATATTTTCTCACCATTAATACCTCCTCTTTAAGATCCGGCTTTAGAAAGAATTAAGTTTAAGAATTTGGGTGCATCTTCTATTGCACCGCGGTTGGAATAAAAAACGCTGTGGGTTCCATCCTTATTTATCTTAACTCCTATAAAGTATGGCGTTCTCACCTCTCCAAGCATTTTGTGGATGGAAAATTCGCCATCTGGAAAAAGTGGAAAATGAATATCATAAGTCTTTTGGAAAAAATCAACCTCGAAAGGAGAGTTACCGGCACCAATACCGATCATCTTTATTTTATTTTTCAGTTTTTCATCTTGTGCAATCGTATTGTACAATTCATTTACCACCGGTGCATCTTTCTGACAGTATGGGCAGTACATGCTAAAAATTTCTATTAAGACAACCTCTGCTTTAATCTCGGAAATGCGAAATGTTTTTTTATTTTTATCAATGCCAAGATAGTCTTGTTGAGTTGACATCTCAGGTACAGATAGCGTTATATCCGGCAGCACCCCCCCTTCTTCCGGAGGGGCAATTCCTGCGGAAAGCAGACCAATGGACAATAACAAAAAAATTGAAACCCAACTAATGATAGATGTTTTTTTCATAATAATTCCTTATTCTATTAAAATTAACAAGTTTAAGGCCAGACAGTATGATATATGGACAGATATCATAATGTCCTGATTACACATGTATTGTTTTAACCATTACTCCAAACCAAACTTTGTTTTAATTTAATGTTGTTTATCATCGATTTTAAGACTTCGCAAAACCGTTACAAAGATCAAAATATTTTTAAACACCGAATAAAATCATGTAAAAAGACTAAAAACTGTCTCATTTATAATGTTGATACACATTTGTATTATGAAACAAGATCGTTATTCATTCTTTTGGGCAATCAATTCTTTGCTGAGTAATTTTATGTGCCCCATCTCTTCTTTGATAATCTTGTCAAGTTTATCCTTCCCATACTTTTCAGGGACCAATTCTTTCATTCCCAGATAAAAAACGATAGAATCTTTTTCAGCAAGAATGGCTGCCTTGAGAACACTTTTCATGGATGAAAAATCAATTTCTTTTTCAAAAAAAACCTTGGTATCTGCCAGTGCCCTGAGATAAAGAGCGGATTCATTTTGAGGGTCAAACGCCGTTGACGTTTTTGCAGTTCCCGACAGTTCCGACCTTAAATTTATGAATGTCGTTTCATGTTCGACTTCCATCTCCGAAAGTCCAACAAGAAGTTTTTTATACTCAGGATTTTCTGTGTTTTGAGCGGCTTTTCTGTAAAATTGGGCGCCATTTCTTTCAAGTTGTTCAGCCATTTCAAATACGTCGTCTGCGGTAAAGTCATAAATCATTTTTTCATGCCTTTCGATATGTTGAATTATTCTTTCATCCTGCACTCCTTATCCCATTCAGGGCATGCAGTTTTCATATCGGTTTCGTACTTGATTAAGCATTCGCTACAATCCATTTCAACATTTGCGACATCTTTATATCTTTCTTTGATTTCTTCCTTAGACAGATGTGTAACAGCACTGCATCCGCACTGAGGACAGGATGTTTCAATCTTATAGCGTTTGGTCGACATGTTCCACCTCCTGTAAATGGGTTGATAAAAAAGTTAATACAACAACTTACAGCAACACTTCGTTCTTTGAAGATCAAAAAATATGATGGTCTATAAATGACCCAGGAAATAATTTGAATGCCAACGCATTTATCTATTTGCAATGCCCATGCCAAATATTTCACAATTTTTGTTCCCAAGGATGGCACACTTATTGTATCGTATATATAATGGTTTGGTGAGTTTTTATTATAACCTTCTATCAGTCTCCGGTTCGGAAAGCCTATGCCTCGGAGAGCAGAATAAATTTTTTTAAAAAAAGGACAGCAAGATGGTAAAATACACCGGGATTAATCATCTGGCAATGGTCACCCGAGATATGGACACCACCATTCGATTC
>DNGT01000215.1 GCA_003486165.1 Desulfobacteraceae bacterium | reverse complement strand
GTCAAGGCATTCTTGACCGCCATGGCCCTTTTTTCAGACAAAGTTTGATTGTAAGCTTCAGAACCTTTCGAGTCGGTATGGCCTTCCACCCGGATTGTTGTCTGTGGATACTTGTTTAATATGACGGCCACTCTGTCCATTTCACTGTAAGCACCGGGTTTGAGCGTTGAAGAATCAAAGTCGAACATCACCTCGGATTTAAACGTGGCGGTCAACACATTTTGTGTTCTCTGAATACTGGCGGCCTCGCTTTGAGCCATTGCAGCCCTCAGTTCCTGTTCCTGCCGGTCCATATACGAACCGATTTGATTGCCGGAAATCCCCCCAACAGCAGCACCGATTCCTGCTCCGAGAATCGTCGCTGTAGTATTTCTGCCGATGGCTTGTCCCAGAATTGCGCCGGCGGCGGCACCAATCAAAGCGCCTGTTTTTGTTCCTCTTTCTTGTTGCGTGGGTCCTGCGCAGGAAAATAGAGATATTGCAAGAATCAAACTGACAAGTATAGTAATTGTTCTTTTCATAAAACATTTCCTTTATGATGTTTGTTATGGTCTCAAATTATGTAGATGATTTTATACCAATTCGAGTTTTATTGTCAAGCAACCCTGTAATCCATAAACATCCCTAAGATTCAATAAGTTGATGTAAAAATATGGGAAATTTATCCCAATTGGCAGAATAAAATAATGGTAAACTTTTTTATTATCTCAGCGTCTATAGTTATAAGACTCTCGAAGTTAAAAAAGGATTACTTGCATGGAAAGAAAAATTAATATAAAAATAGAACAGGCGGCAAAACCGATGTCGCCTATTGATGGATATGTTCAATGACTTCAGACATTAGCATGACAGTTGGAGATTGGCTTTTGCATAGTAATGCAGCGAGAGCGGTAAACAGAGAAGAGCGAAACTCAAAAGCCAAAAGGGAAGATTCCTCAATGTCGTTGAAAGATGTAGAATTGGTTGCCCGGGCGCAGGATGGGGACCAGACGGCCTTTGAGTCTCTGGTGAGGCAGTATCAGGGGAAAGCCTATGCAATCGCTTATAACATGTGCTCCGGTGACAGTGAAGAGGCTAAAGAGCTTACTCAAGAGGCTTTTTTGCGTGCTTTTCGGAGCTTGAAAAAGTTTCGTGGAAAGTCGTCTTTTTATACTTGGTTTTATCGAATTCTCATAAATACATGTTTAGACAGCCGACGGCGACGTAGCAGATGGGATGGAATATTTTCCTTTTGGCGTCGGGATAATCGTGAAAAAGAATCTTCAGATGAGATTAGTGAAAAATATCCGGATACGGGAGAATATTCAAATCCCATGGCTGCACTAAACAATAAACAACTTGCACAAGAGATCAGACGAGCTTTGTCGTCTCTTCCCGAAAAACAGCGTGTGGTTTTTCAACTGAAAGTGCTTCACGGAATGCGAATACGTGAAATCGCTAAAATAATGGGATCGGCAGAAGGGACGGTCAAAAGCCATCTCTTTCGGGCAACGCTTTTTATGAGAGAAGCTTTACAGGAATGGTCTCAGCCTTAGGAGGTGAGCGTATGAAACATTGTCGCAAATGGCAAGAGACACTATGGTTGGACGTGCATGGAGAGTTGTCTCCAAGAGTGCGCCTGGAGTGGGAAAAGCATCTTGAGGGATGCAGACACTGCTATGAGGAACGAACACAATTGCTTCATCTGTTGAAAAATGTGAATGAAGCCATACCCGAAACGGCCCTGTCTCATGAAGACGCCGGCGCTCTTTACAATGCCGTTACGAGGAAACTCCGAGCGAAACACAACGGCAAATCCCGCTTTAGAGAATGGTTGTTCGATGGATATATCAAGCCCATTCATGCCCTGGCTGCGTGCTGCCTGTTGATCGTGGTTTTTGGATGGTTCGGTTTAAGGGGACTCCAGCAGACAACCCGTGTTGGGACCATCTCGGACCTTGGGGGCCAAGAACAGGTGATTGTCAGAGAAATCGACCTGCTTGAAAACCTGGAACTATTAGAAGAGATGGACACTCTTGAAAAACTGGATCAGGTGCTAAGAAGCTGATTTCTGAATCCTGATCCCTTCATGATTTCACTTTGACAGAATGAGGGACACACTTTGGAATTATCGATGATGGAACATAAATATCGACGACCAAAAGGGTTTAAACCCTATGTCAATGCTTTAACACTGGTACTGGTGATCTTTTTCTCTTTTCCTGCTTTAAGTTGGAGCGAATCAAAAAGATCAAACAGAGGTCCCAGCTTTCGGAACGCAAAAACCTACGATCAAAAAATGCAACGAAGACATTGGGGAAGTTTTAACATCGCGGATAAGCATTGGGCTTACTCACCTTCTAAATGGATGGTTTCCTATCCTCTTCTGACAAAAAATTATAGAAACGAATATAACCGCATGTCCCCTGAAGAGAAGACGATTCTAAAAAAAAGATATCAGGAGTGGGAGTCATTACCTGAATATAAACAACAAATGTTGCGTCATCGAATGGAGAAGTATAAACAACTTCCTCCCAAAGAACGAGAACGCTTTCAGCAACGGCATCGGCAATTACAAAAACTTCCGCCTGATGAGCGCTATGAGATTCGGGAAAAACTTAGGAAATGGGACAGTCTGCCCCCTGAAGAGCAAGAACAGATCCGTCAACGGTTCCGAGGTCAATAAGGGGTGTTTTGCGAAGAACTCAGGGCGTTGATATCCAGAAAAAATGCGAAACGCATAAATTGGGCTTTTTATGAAGCCGTCAAACATGCTTCAAAATAAAATTAACCCGTTCGTTGACGGTCATCAGGGGGACAAAAACAATCTCATAATCCAACATCCGGTAACTTTCCTTTAACAGATCGTCAATTCTTGATGCAATTTTATCATCTTCTGATCGAACAGGATCTGTTTCAAAGGAAATTTTGTCAAAGAAAAAAATTTTTTTATACCGCCAAAGCCTGCTCTTTCGAATCGGATCGTCAGGATCTAATCCTTCCAGGATATAATATCCGATACTGTCCGGTACCGCCCGATCCAGAAAAACTGTTTCTTCTTTTAATAGAGACTGTTCAATCGCGATCTTTTTATACAGAATGTGACGTTCAAACGATAAAATATCGGCTTTGATCCGGTCAATGGTTTCTCCGGTTTTTAGTCTTTCGTCAATATATGCCCGAGCAACCTCATGCACAACTGGGTAGCCGAGTTGTTCAAGTTCACGGATGACGGTGGTTTTCCCAGAGCAGGGAGCACCGGTGATCACATGCCAGTTCGTTTGTTGCATGAAATGTTCCTAAGGTGAAAGCTGTCCTTCAAACTTTATGATTTTTTTTATAAACGAAACATTCTATACTATCGACGCTGCCATTGAATGCAAGTATCTGTATCAAGTTGAAAGCGTTTCGCAAAACCTTCACGGACTTCAACAACATATTTGGCCGGCCCGGATGACCTGTATCTTTGGTTTGACATGGGGGTTGTTGATTCGACGATATTAACGATGCATCCGTCTCCTCCTACAAAGATGATGTCAAGAGGAACCAACGTATTTTTCATCCAAAAATTCTGTGGTTCTGGTCGTTCGAAAACGAATAACATCCCGCTGCTATCATCCAGAGCGCTGCGTCCCATCAGTCCTTTCATTTGGGTTTCGGGTGTATCTGCGATTTCAATCGCGATTGAGGCTTTTATAGACTCGTCAGAGTGGACAAAATCAAGAGTTCCGTCTTTACGAATGGAAACGGAAGGCTGGCTAACCTGTAGTGTTTGATTGTGGTAGGTACAAGCCGATAAGAGCGATATTTCCAAAAAGAAAAATACCAAAACCATCCGGCAGTGTTGTCTGTTAAACGCTGATACCATGAGAAGATTGTAACAAATCATAACAAATCTTCAAGGAAAAATGCAACCTATGCACAAGCAATCCAGGTACTTTGACACAGATCAAATTAATCCCTGGATCTTGTGTATAATGTTACCACAAACCATCTCAAAAATGTAGATTACGTTCAACGACAAGGCGCGAGCCGATGAAAAAGCGTAGCATACAAGGGGGAGTATGTGAGCATTTTGAAGAGGATCGTAACACAGTAATTGGGCGTTAGATGTATTTTTAAGATGGCTTTTATTTCTTCTTTGTGTTTTTACAAGAATGACCTTTAGTGTTTCCGCAGCATTCTTTGTCTTGACTTTGTGTACACTCTTCTCGTTTATCTTTTAAATTTATCGGGTTTTTACAGCTGCACTTAGACATAATCCTCATCTCCTTGATGATGGAACAGATTCTTTTATCTTTCTTCAATTAGAGATAATAAGGTTTCCATTGCTAATTGTGATTTCAATATCGTCGCTGAACAGATCCATGACGAACTCATACTCTGAAGGCAGAGAATATATTAGAATTTTTTCCAACAACGGGGCAGTAAAGTCAAAAACTAAAGCCATCATGCATTCGTCTTGCATGGCTTTTCGGTATGGCGGAGATAAAATCATTTTTTGTCTTTTTCTGACAACCGATTTCCACGCTTCATATGCAGTATATTGTCCGGAATTGTAAGCTCCCATGGTTTACCCTAACAATAATAATTTTTGGGTCAGAATCCGTTATTGGCAAATGCAAGATGCATACCAAATCAGAGTACACATTTGTCATAGTATGGGGGGAATGAATATATATAAAATTCGGTTGGATAGGATGTGATAATTAGATGGTGATAAAAAATATTGATGAACAGGCAAACTATAAAACAGTATAATTTTGTCAGGCTGAATTTGATTTTAACGCCANNATTATTTCGGCATCATTTCTGAGGGGCAGTCTTTGATATTTAAATTTTGGATAACCCACCATCATTGCCCCGAAATTAACATTTGCTTCAGGGAGTCCAAGTTCTTGTTGCATTGGCGGCCACAAAGTTGCTGCTGCATTAAAATAACCAGCCCAACATGTTCCCAGGTCAAAAGACGAAGCAGCCAGTTCCAAATATGTCAAGGCAATCGTACAGGCAGCAGGAGCTGTGCGATCTTCTTTATGAGCATGGGTAATGATAATATGGGGTGCATTTCTGCATATGGGGTCATTTCCTTTTTCCCAAATAGAAACAACTCGATTTAGGTTCATGGCAGCAGCGAGCGGAGAATCTTCCTTAATTAAGTGGCGCATCCAATCGATAACACATTCAGTCATCCGTTGGACTACATCTCTTTCATATATAACCAGCCATTTGACAGGTTGAAAGTTATGTCCCGAGGGGGCAAATCTTGCGACATGAATTAATTTTGTCAGGATCTCTTTCTCAACCTGCCTATTTTTGTAATTTCTTATAGACCTTCGATAACGTAAAAAGTGCTCGACTTGTTCCGGGCTAAATAACCAGTCGTCATTTACGGGTTGGCACTCTTCTGGTTTCATAATTGCATGAGCCATGGCACCGTGTGGACAAACAGCCACACAATGTCCGCATTTGATACACAGTTTATTTCCACCGTCTATAATGGAGGGGAATGCATCTTTGTTTTTAAATTCGATGATCCCAACTGGGCATACTTCAGAACAAATACCATCACGTTCGCATTTTTCTTGATCTACGGTTATCAGGCTCATAATTTTATCCCTAATATGATCGTTGATTTGATTTACTTCAAATTCTTTTGGTTGGGTTGGATATGATGTTGGGTATTTTTAATTGATGTAAGAAAAAAGGACCTAGAATATTCTCTAAGTCCTTGTTTTTATTGGTAGCGGGGGNNAGGCATTTCGCTATGTATTGAACACACATCTTGTTGGCCGCATCATCCACGGGCGGCGCCGTAAGCTTGATTTTAAGTGCGTCGCCATGCTGACCGGCAATCATGTTCTTTGAAGATCGGGGCTGGATAAAGACCTTGAGTATAATACCGTCACTATTTTCCTGTATGAATGGCACGTTATCCGGAAGTATTAATCCTGTCTGGTTCTTTTAATGTTATTGATAATTAGGGTGGAGGAAATATTTTCAGTAACCGGAATCAGTTCTACTCGTCCCCCGTACTTTTCAACGAGTTCACGCCCGAATACTTCTTTGGACGTGTAGTTGGATCCTTTGGTCAGAACATCCGGCTGTATGATTTCAATCAGTTTCTTTAGCTCATGGGAGGAAAAAACCACGACATAATCCACCGCATCTAAGGCACTTAAAATTCTACACCGCTCATTTGCATTGAGCANNATGCAAGAGATCAAAGCAGCCGTTGGTCAAAACCAGCCGCTTCCCTTTTTTCTTTAGTTCTTCCATGAGCGCCGGAAGCTCCGAAAAATCTTTGTATTTGACCGGCAGGCCATGGTCATGGGATTTCAATGCCGAGACAAGTTCCTGCTTTGAAACGGTTGCGGTTCCAACTTTGCCGACAACGATTCCAGCAGCGGTATTGGCAACAGCCACGCCATTGTTGATTGAAGATCCTGATGCAACGGTCAGACCCAATACTGCAAGGACTGTATCACCGGCGCCTGAAACATCGAAAATCTGCCGTGCCTCAGCCTCGACCCGGAATGGCTCTTTGTTTCTTTCGAAAAGCACCATTCCGTCTTTGCCGCATGTGATCAAAAGCTTATCGATGTCGATATTTTGAAGAATTTTGTGAGCCGCTTTTTCAAGACTTGATTCATCAATAATTTCCACTCCCGAAGCCAGAGCCGCTTCTTTTTTGTTCGGCGTGAGAAGCGATACGCCTGAATATTTCGAAAAATCGAGTCCTTTGGGATCGACGATGATCATCTTATTGTGTTTTTTTGCAGAAGCGATCACCCGTGAAATCATGGTTTCGGTAATCAATCCTTTGCCGTAGTCCGAAATCAAAATCACATCGATATCGGGTATCTTATCTTCTATGAATCGTGTAATTTTTTCCAGTGACGTGAGGGATATGTCTTGTTGTGTTTCTCTATCGATTCTGAGTACATGTTGATTGGCGGCGATAATTCTGGTTTTTTGGGTGGTGGTCCGG
>DNGT01000186.1:401-2926 GCA_003486165.1 Desulfobacteraceae bacterium | reverse complement strand
AAAACGCAGAAGCATTCGTCGATACCTGGATAAACCCGTCGAGCCCGAAAAAATCGACAGGCTTATCGAAGCAGCGCTTCGAGCGCCTTCGTCAAGGGGATTTAATCCCTGGGAGTTCGTAGTGGTGACCGATGGTATTCTACTTGAAAAGCTCTCAAAAGCCAAGCCTCACGGTGCATCATTTTTAAAAGATGCGTCTTTGGGAATTGTTGTCTGTGCGGATCCTGAAAAATGCGATGTATGGATTGAGGATGCTTCCATCGCTTCGATATATATTCATCTGGCAGCAGAATCCGTGGAACTCGGAAGTTGCTGGATTCAGATTAGAAAAAGAATGCATGACCAGACAAAAACAGCAGAAAGATACATTCGCGAGTTGTTAAATATTCCGGAAAACATTAACATAGAATCGATGATTGCCATCGGATACCCGGCCGAGAAAAAATCCCCCCATCCAAAGGAAGACCTGCAATATGAAAAGGTGTATTATAATGTGTATGGCAAATAATTTCGCATCCTACACATGGCAAAATTCAGCCACTGTATTGACATCAACCCTAATCGCATATATCAAAGACTAAACTTAATTAAAGAGGTTAAAAACAATAATGCAATACTTACATCTAGACGAAATAGAAGAAAAAGAACTTGTCCCCGGATTTAAAGTTCGTTTTGTGCATTCAGAAAACATGACATTTTCTTACTGGCGTATCGAGGCAGGAGCCCAATTGCCGGAACATTCCCATCCACATGAACAGGTTACAAACATTCTTGAAGGTGAGTTTGAACTGACCGTGGACAACGAAAGCAAACGGCTCGGTCCCGGCTCCGTCGTTATTATTCCGCCGCATGCCGTTCATTCCGGAAAGTCCGTGACCCGAAGCCGGGTCATTGATGTATTTTATCCCATCAGAGAGGATTATCGATAGGTTGTAAAAAATGAAGAAAAAAATGTTTAAGGGCGGACGAAACTCCCCTTGCCCTTGTGGAAGCGGTCTTAAATACAAGAAATGCTGTATGGGTAAAAGAGAGCCGAACCCGGAAAAACTCAAGGCGGAATATGCCAATAAATACAGGATTCGGATCAAAGAGGCGGCTGATATTGAAGGCATTAAGCAAGCCGGGCGCCTGGCACTGAATACCCTTGATATGGTCGAGTCTGAAATTAAGCCGGGACTTATCACCGATGAAATTAATACGTTGGTGCAGGAATTCACACTAAAACACGGTGCAATCTCTGCACCTCTAAACTACCGGGGGTTTCCCAAAAGTGTCTGTGTCTCCGTAAACGAAGTGATCTGCCACGGAATCCCCGGAGAACGGGTTTTAAATGACGGAGATATTGTCAACATTGACGTAACCCCGATTCTAAACGGTTATTACGCCGACGTTAACAAAACCTTTTTCGTGGGCACACCCGGGTCCGACGCCAAGAAAATCGTTCATGTGGCTAGAAAGAGCCTCTCTAAAGGAATGGCGATGGTCAAACCCGGCAATACCACTGGAGATATTGGGTGGGCCATTCAAAAATATGCCGAAAACCGTGGGTGTTCGGTAGTCAGAGAATTTGTCGGGCATGGTGTTGGGTTTGAATTTCACGANNCCGATGATCAATCTGGGGAAAAAAGAGCTCGTCATACTTGAAGACAAGTGGACAGCCGTTACAAAAGACAAGTCGCTTTCCGCTCAGTTTGAACAAACCATCCTGGTCACCGACCAAGGTTTTGAAAGCCTGACACCCTATGATCTTTAATCCGGTTTTTTTATAACTCAAGTTCGCACTCTTTAACTTAGCTGAAACTTTCTATATTGGATACATATCCAATATAAACTGAGGCAATGAAGAACGAACGGAAAAATAATGAATCGGTCATTTTATATTAAAGCCGTTATGTTCGATTTTGACGGCACCCTCACAAAACCCGGGGCATTGAATTTTCCTCGTCTAAAAGAGACCCTCGGCTGCCCGGCCGATGTCCCTGTGCTTGAATTCATAGAAGATCTTCCCTCCCCTTCTCAGCGCAAAGAAGCCTTTAAGCATCTGGAGCGATTTGAAAAAGAAGCAGCTATCAACTCAGAACCCAACATCGGGGCACAAAAATTGATCCATTTTCTTCGATCAAAAGAAGTCGGCATCGGTATCATTACCCGAAATACCCTTTCAAGCATAGAACGGGCGCTTCAGAATTTTGAAGATATCGATATGTCGCATTTTGATGTCATTGTTTCCAGGGAAACATCCGTCCGGCTGAAACCAAGTGGCGACGGGATCATATTGGCAGCCGAAACCTTGAATGTCGATGTAAAGCAGATACTGATGGTGGGGGACTTTGTTTTCGACATTCAGGCAGGACAAAGAGCAGGGTGTATGACGGCATTTCTGGATTATGGAACGGTATCCGGCACCACAAAGGTTGAAAGCGACTTTATCGTCTCCGGTTTGGAAGAGATTAAACATATCGTCCGTTTGGGGCTGCCCCTTTCATCGGGCAAATTGCCCAATGATCTGCTTGAAAACTTTTTGG
>DNGT01000186.1:0-262 GCA_003486165.1 Desulfobacteraceae bacterium | reverse complement strand
ACGGAACATAAAGCCGGGGGACAACGTCTTATTGACCAAAGCTGTTGCAGTTGAAGGAACCGCCATCATTGCCAGGGAGTTTGGAGATCGGCTTAGAGTTCTGGGAATGACGGAATCCGACATTGAAACATGTAAACAGTTTCTCTTTTCCATCAGTATCTTTGAGGAAGCGCAAATCGCTCGCAATTGCGGGGGAGTCAGTGCCATGCACGATATTACAGAAGGGGGATTGGCCACAGCCCTCATGGAACTGAGCATCGCC
>DNGT01000099.1 GCA_003486165.1 Desulfobacteraceae bacterium | reverse complement strand
AGTTGAAAATCTGATTAATGTTTGCAAGTCGTTAAAAACGACGAATTTAGAACTTAGGAATAAAGTTGAGAGGTTAGAGGAAGAGCTTCAGGGTAAGGTTGAGACGGAAAACAATTATGCACAAGAGAGAGCCTTGATTCGGTCCAAGATCGATGGTCTTTTGGGCAGACTGGAAGATATGACAGAGGTTGATTAATGGCCGGAAGGGGCGATTTGGGAAAGGTACAAAACGTATTCATTGGAACAACTTGTAACAATAGAGCTTTTTGGGCAACCTTATACATTTAAGGCACAATCAGATGTGAGCAATGCAAAAGAGGTTGCTGATCATCTGGTAAAAGAAGTGACCAAGATAGAGACCCAATATTCAAGCAAATCGTCTGTAAACAAGCTTGCGACTTTGATTCTAGCTGCGCTTAATATTGCCAATGAAAATATTAAACTAAAAAAGAGTCATTCAGATTTATTGGTAGATATTTCTAAAAAATCGGCAAATCTGATACATACGCTTGATAGGGCAGTTAATGGGTAAAGCTTATCAACAAATGAAGGTTAAAAATTTGTAACAAGTTGTTTTATTTCCGTTTCCATAATTTTTATTTGTATCGGTAGGGGGCAAATATAGATATTTTTCTAATTTCCCGATATAAAATAAGACCTTGAAGGTATTTGAGCTTTTAAACACTTTGGCCCCTGCCGTGTTTGTGATTGGAAGATGTTCTTTGACCCAACATTTCAATTAAAGGGAGCCTTCTCTGATTTTGGTGTGCATGTTCTGCATGTGCAGAAAAGCCTGAAAAAATTAAAGGGCGCCCACCTATTTTTTATGGATCAAAGACCTCCCAACACGGCATTGTGGCAGGGGTCCTGTTTAACTCAAATCTAAAAAAGAAAGGGTCACAAAAAATATCATCGACCTGATACAGCGGACCATTTATTTCCAGGTTTACTGAAACACTGATTTAAAAACCTTGGCTTTTTCCTCCTAAAAGTGTCATTCCAAATCCACCTCATATTAGGTTTTCCCAGAGACGTTTCATATTGCAGGCAATTTCGTTTTTGATATTAAGACGATATGTTTACAGACTGTTGCCGTGGCACTAAAAGCGTATCAATTCATTTGTGAAGACATTGAAAAATACTGTGTGAATCAAGTATTTGATGTTTAGTATTTGGTGTTTTGCGTGAAATACATACGGGCATAACAAGTCTATTGAATCTCCGAATACTAAACACCAAATATAACCTAAACTGAGCGTTGCAAATAGTAACAGGGTTATATTTAGAAATAATTATAAATAAACATACATTACAAAAGTCGCTAATAGGTCACATCTAATGGGTGGATTTATTTGCGCAAAAAATTGTTACCATTTGAAACCCTTCGGGCTTGCCGAGTTTACCGAATCTGCTGGGTTATGAGACAGTTGTAATGGCAGACTGAGGTTTATCCCGCTTAATATAGCGGGGCTGCATGTCTCATACCTTGCAGCTCCGGCAAACTCGACAATCGCTCAATATAGGTAAAATAATTCCGGGGAGAAAGATAATGAATGAATATAATCTATTAATAGGCCTAATCGCATTTATTGTTGGTTTTGCAATTGCTTTTTGGGTCAAAGGATTAATTATATCCCAGAAAGTTAAAGCCGCTGAAAAAGAAACTTCGCGAATATTAAAAGATGCCAAACTAAGATCAGAGACACTGATAAAAGAAGCCAAACTGGATGTTAAAGACAGGCTTTTCAAAATGAAAAGCGAATTCGATGCTGAAACCAAAGACACTCGATCTGAATTAATAAACAGAGAGAGAAGGTTGNNCAGAAGAACAGATTGAACAGAAAGAAAAACAGTATCAAGAACTTCTTGAGGAACAAAAGCGGCAGCTCGAAAAAATTTCAGGTTTAACAGCAGAACAGGCAAAAGAACTTCTCATCAGGGCAATGGAAAATGAAGCCCGTTATGAAGGCGCCAAAACGATAAAAAGGATAGAGAATGAAACAAAAGAACAGGCGGATAAAAAAGCAGCAGAGATCATGGCAACCGCCATACAAAGGTACGCCGGTGATTTCGTTGCTGAAAGAACGGTCTCTGTGGTTGAGCTCCCAAACGATGAAATGAAAGGGAGAATCATCGGTAGAGAAGGTCGAAATATACGTGCGCTTGAGGCGGCAACAGGGATCGATCTTATTATCGACGATACACCGGAGGCGGTTATTTTATCAGGTTTTAATCCGGTTCGGCGTGAAGTTGCCCGACTCTCTTTGATGCGGTTGATTGCGGATGGTCGAATTCATCCGGCCCGTATCGAGGATGTTGTTAAAAAAGTAGTTAAAGAAGTGGATTTGACGATTAAAGAGGCGGGTGAACAGGCAGCATTTGATTTAGGTGTTCACGGCATCAATAACGAACTTATTAAATATATCGGACGGTTAAAGTTTCGTACCAGTTATGCCCAAAATGTCTTGCAGCATTCGGTGGAGGTGGGTGTTTTATCTGGGATAATGGCGGCAGAATTGGGTCTTAATTCTAAACTGGCAAGACGTATGGGTTTACTGCACGATATTGGCAAAGCAATTGATCATGAAGTTGAGGGGCAACATGCTATTATCGGTTCTAAATTGGCAAAAAAATTTGGCGAAACACCGATGGTTGAGCATGCTATTGCTGCGCATCATGAAGATATACCACCAACCTCCGTATATGATTTGTTGATCCAGGCTGCAGATGCATTGTCTGGAGCAAGGCCTGGGGCTCGTAAAGAACTACTTGAAAATTATATAAAAAGATTGGAAGATCTAGAAAACATAGCCAATTCATTTAAGGGCGTTGCAAACTCTTATGCCATTCAAGCTGGAAGGGAGCTAAGGGTTATTGTAGAAAGCGGAATTATTTCCGATGAAGAGGCAACCCTTCTCAGCAGAGATGTGGCTAAAAAAATAGAAGAGTCGCTAACATTTCCGGGTCAGATAAAGGTGACGGTTATTCGGGAGACTAGGGCTGTAGAATACGCCAACAAATAAGAAACCTTTGAGAAAAGTCCTCTTTTGCCCAATTTCTGTGTCAGGCTCAAATTTCAATCCTCGAAATACTCAAAGTATTCATGCGGTTAGAATCTTCGTCCTCCTTGAACTTGGACAAAATTGAACATTTCGCAAAGGCCTCTATTGAGCGGATATTATTTTATTTATAAAGTTGTTATAATATATGGTTATTGACTGAGCCTGCTGGGTTAAAGTTTTCAGACAAATTAGATAGAGGATTATCGCATGGCGAATTTACTTGAAGTCCTTCGAGAACGAGGGTTTATTGAACAGGCCACTCATGAGGAGGAATTGAAGGCATATCTCGAGAAAGGAAAAGCGACGTGTTATATTGGATTTGATCCCACGGCATCCAGTCTCCATGTTGGAAGCCTTGTCCCGATAATGTCACTTGCACANNCGATTTCTTGATTTTAAAGAGGATAAGGCTTTGATGGTAAACAATGCCGACTGGTTAACCAGGCTGGAATATATTCCTTTTTTGAGAGATATTGGACGACATTTTTCTGTTAATCGTATGATAAAAGCCGAAAGCTATAAAATCCGCCTTGAATCCGAAGAAGGCCTTAACTTTATTGAGTTTAATTATATGCTTTTGCAGGCATATGATTTTCTGGAACTCTTTGATCATTATGATTGCAGATTGCAGATGGGAGGCAGCGATCAGTGGGGAAATATCCTTGCCGGAATTGAACTGGTCAGAAAAGTTCGTCAAGGAACCGTATTCGGTATTACATTTCCTTTGATAACCACGAGTAGTGGTGCGAAGATGGGGAAAACGGCGGAGGGGGCTGTTTGGCTTGATTCGGACAGAACATCTCCTTATGATTATTATCAATATTGGATTAACACAGATGATCGAGATGTTGCCAGATTCGTGGCCCTTTTTACATTCTTGCCCATGGAAGAAATAAAAAGACTTGGAAGATTGAGCGGAGCAGATTTAAATAGCGCTAAGGTTGTTCTGGCATTTGAGGCGACAAATATTGCTCATGGAAAACAAGAAGCTCTCAAGGCGTATTATGCTTCGGAACGCATGTTTGGTGTTCGGGTTGTGCCTGAAGAGATTCTGCCGTCAAGCTCGGTTCCCCGAAATGGTTCTGAAAGTGATAATATATCTATGATGTCAGGTGTTTCTTCAACGGACGCGAAAGTTGAAGCGCAAGAGGAAGTGGATGCGATACCCCATTCACATATGGAAGAAAACCAACTCAAAGACGGTATTCCGGCTTTTAGGCTGTATCAGCAGGTAGGTTTGGCAAGTTCGGGAAGTGCGGCCAGAAGGCTCATTGAACAAGGTGGCGCCTACGTCAATGGGCAGCGTATAGAATCCTATGATTACCTGCTAACGGAAAATGATATTGTCGATTTTGAAATACTCTTAAGAGCAGGAAAAAAACGCTATCATAAACTAAAAATAATTAAAAATAAATCTTGACAAAATCAGTGATTAATTTTAAATAANNAGTAACGCGTGGGTAATCTACCTCTGAATCGGGGATAACCCGCCGAAAGGCGAGCTAATACCGGATAATATCTTTAAAACTTAGGTTTTTAAGATCAAAGGTGGTCTCTACATGTAAGCTACTGTTTGGAGATGAGCCCGCGTACCATTAGCTTGTTGGTAGGGTAATGGCCTACCAAGGCCGCGATGGTTAGCTGGTCTGAGAGG
>DNGT01000457.1:292-3823 GCA_003486165.1 Desulfobacteraceae bacterium | reverse complement strand
AAGTTTTTTCATAAGACTTAGCGAAAAATGAAGGCCTGCCGTGGGTGCAGCCACAGCGCCTTTTTGCGAGGCATAGACGGTCTGATAAAACGTTCGATCTTTTTTATCATCGTCCCGTTTAATATAGGGGGGCAAAGGAACATGCCCGATCCGGTCGATGATATGTTCAAAGTCACCTTTATATGAAAATTTGACGGTATAAATTCCGGCTTTAAAATTGACGACTTCTGCCTTCAATGTTTCATTAAAAATAAGTACGGTGCCGTCTTTGGGTCTTTTTGATGTTTTTATCAAACACCGGCAAACGCACTCCCCGTTATCGATCCGGGTTTTTCCACAACCCGGATAATCCAAAATAAGAACTTCAGCTTTGCCTCCGGTCTCTTTTTGTCCCAAGAGTCTTGCCGGAATGACTTCGGTGTTATTGATCACCAGAACGTCCGACGGGGATAGAAGGTCATAAATGTCTATGAATTTATGGTGCGCCATTTCCCCGGTGTTCCGGTCCATAAATAAAAGTTTAGACTGGTCACGACCTGCTACCGGCTGTTGAGCGATCCGTTCCTCGGGAAGATAGTAATCGTAATCACTTAGTGAAAACATGCAGTGTCAGTTCTTTTAAGATTTTGATATGGTCGATTCAATATTCTTCTTCCCCTGCTCAAGCCCCTTGAGAACATCTGATCGATTTTTACCCAGAGCAACAACGCGTGCAAGAAAGGATTTTTCTGCCACAACAAGTCCGCTTCCGATGTGATCAAAAATTAAAACATTTTGTTTCACCCGGTTTTCTGCCAGTTGTCGAAACGCCTTCCGCTCGGAACTATGGATAGAAATCGTCGATCCTGTATTCACCACACCATGGGTCTTGTAGTTATGGGTACCCCAGTGGATTTTTTTGAAATTGTTTTGCATCTCTGCGGTGTGTTCAGGGAATCTTTCCTGGAAAACCGCATAATACTCCAGTTCCGGAAGCATTGCCGATCCTTTAGGCAGCGTATTTTCAAGGGTGCAGCAAAACTCCATGGCGGTTCCCTGTTTTCGGGCGTTCACTTCTAGAAAAAAAATGCGTCCCTGCGGGTCCACCAGATAATCGCAGCCGAATATGCCCCGAAAGCCTTCCCTGGCCAGCCATTGACCGACCTTTCGGGTATGATTTTTCAGTTGGATGGTCAACCTTTTCTCCAGTACTGTAGGGAAGACGGAACCGACAAATTGATTGCCATGTTCAATGAACTGGTCTGCAATGCCGGCGATGTAAATNNAGTTTTTTATCCTTAAATTTTTTTATGATATCATCAGAACTATGGGCAACAATGCTTTTCAATCCGCCGGCGCTCCATTCTTCGCTGACGAAAATACCTTCCTTCCAGTTCGACCAGAGTTTATCCGTTGTGCTTAAAAGTTCATCCAATCCATTACAAACATGAAAGTCCACCATGGGAAGAAAATTTTTACAGGCTTTGTACTGAAATATTTTGCTGTTTAGCCTTTCGGAAATTTTACTGTCAGGACCAACAATGAAAACACCGGGCAATTGATCGAAGTTCATTTCCGGCAGACTTTCGTACATATAAATGAATAACTTTTTCTGCCGATCAAGCAGCTGTTGCACCAGTTCTTGAACTTGAGGATTATTTGAAACACTCGACAAGAAATCTCTGATAGGGATCCTACAACTTCCGTTCCCACCATGCTTGCGAGAAAATTCTTTGACCAATGGATTGACGACCATCAGGTTGGGATAAGGATATTGTGCAAAAATATCCTGAATGATTGAAATGAAATCAAATTTGCGGTGGTAGATTTTAGAAAGGGCTTCTTTGAGAAAGATATTCAGGCCGTAATTTTTAATAGACCCGATATATAAAAAATAGTGGGTGTTTTTTTCCAGCTGTAAGTTTGAAAAATAGACTTCTGACATGATAGATCTTTCTCTATCTCCGGCCGTAGGCTTCAACGACATAATCGATGATTCGACCGGCAATATCCAAACCGGTAGCTGCTTCCAGGCCACTGAAGCCGGGAGAATAATTCACCTCAATAACGCGGACCTTTTCTTTTTCATCCACAACTAAATCCACTCCGGCAATTTCCAGACCGAGTGCATCTGCTGCCTTTAGCGCAATTTCTTCCCACTCGGGTAACAGTTCCACAGGCCAGCTTTTTTGGGTCAGATGAAAATTAGATCTGAAATCTCCGGGTTTCGGTTTGAGTTTCATGGCCCCGGCAACCTTTCCACCGATCACCAGAACGCGAATATTGAGTCTGTTTTCCGGTGGAATGAATCTCTGGACCAGCATGCCCTTGCCGGTCTCTAAATTGTTATGAAGGATCAGCCTCGCCTGGTGTTCACTTTTGACCAGAAACACTCCTTCTCCCACCCGTCCGCTGGCCTGTTTTAGGACCACCGGATATCCCCCCAATCGATCCAACACCAAGTGAAACCCCTCAATGGAATTGATAAATCCGGTATCGGGAATCGGCAGTTGAACGGCAGACAGCGCCTGAAGGGTAAGGAACTGATCTTTGGCCAGACGGATGGCATCCAAATTATTAACCAGCGGAATACCCATACGACGAAGATGTGGAACCAGTTTCAGACTGGAGTCGTTCACGGTTGCACCTTGACGCGGCAAAACAACATCCAGCATCGAAATATCGAGCTCACCTTCCAAACCAGGGCTACCGTTCACCAAGACCGGCCATATGTAAATTGGATCAACCACTATAATCCGGTGTCCCTTTTCAGCAGCCGCTTCCTTCAATCGCTTTGTGGGAGGATAATCGTAACCTTCTGCTGTAATGATACCAATGTTCATAACTTTGTTTTCACCTTTCTGATGGAAAAGATTCGACGTTGGAAATAGGTATTTCGTGTTTAAAGAAATATCAACAAAAATCCGCCGACAAACAAGAAAAAGAAAAATAATCCCTATTCATTTAACAAATGTTCACGTTGCCGTCCCATTCAAAAAAGACTGATTATAGAAATACTTAAATGAAACTGTTTGACTTATATATATAAATTTATGAAAATGTATTTAAAGCTTGACCTCAGTTGAGCGAAAGTCGAGGATGCCCCAGATCCAAGGCATCGAGGGTGAAGCCGTAGTCGTCTACTGCGAACCCTTGATAACGAAGGAGATGGGGTATCCTCGGCTTTCCTGAATGGTAAACAAAATAGGGGGTTTTTATAAATTTACACCTCATGTATATGAGGGTTATGAAAATTCATCCAAATCTATTAAAATTCCCAGTAAATCAAACAAATAATATATTTTCCTCATTTTGTTTACGATCAATTGAGGTTTGAAAAAACCCTGTTCCTAAACATCCTCAAGAGGTTACAATGCACAAAAAACCAATGATAACAAAGAACGCTTCNNGAATGAACCCCATCGAGGCACATCTGAAGTCCGGCACCAAGTTACCATCAGCAAACCATTCTACATGCAGACCACTGAAGTTACGGTAAAACAATGGTATTCCATTATGGAGCGGCGTATGATGGTATCTCAAAAAGGTGCG
>DNGT01000457.1:0-251 GCA_003486165.1 Desulfobacteraceae bacterium | reverse complement strand
GAATGGGAATATGCCGCAAGGGCCGAAACATCCACAGCCTATAGCTGGGGCGATACCATTGACTGTGAAAAAGCCATGTATGGAAACAACAGTCTAAAATGTGATGTGTGCCAGCGTTATATTCGATCTATCGGTCTACAGATCGATCAACCGGCTCCGGTGAAAAGTTATAAACCAAATCCCTGGGGATTGTATGATATGCACGGCAATGTCTGGGAGTGGTGCATGGACTGGTACGGCGATTACAAAAA
>DNGT01000486.1 GCA_003486165.1 Desulfobacteraceae bacterium | reverse complement strand
GCTTTCGGAATGGGAGTGGAACGGATTGCCATGCTGAAATACGGTATTGATGACATCCGAAAGTATTTTGAAAATGATCTAAGATTTTTAAGGCAGTTTTAATATGAAGGTCAGTCTAAGCTGGTTAAAAGAATACGTTAGCATTAACCTGAATGCAAATGACCTGGCTGATGCTCTCACCATGGCCGGACTTGAAGTTGAGGCTGTTTCGGACCGATACGATTATTTGAACAGTGTTCATGTCGGCCGTATCGTCAATATTGATCCCCATCCAAATTCTGATACGTTGAAACTCTGTCGCGTAGATATCGGTGGAGATATCATTTCTGTTGTTTGTGGGGCACCCAATGTCAAAACAGATATGCTTGCACCATGTGCCATACCAGGCACCTGTTTCCCAAGAGGAAAAATTCTTGAAATAAGTATCATCCGTGGAGAAATCTCGGAAGGGATGCTCTGCAGCGAACTCGAATTGGGACTCAGCAGCAACGGCCATGGTATTATGGAGTTGGGCAACAATCTGTCGGTGGGCGATTCGCTGAAAGAGGCCCTGGGACTGTCAGACCCGATATTGGAAATCGATTTGACGCCCAACAGACCAGACTGCCTCAGTATCATCGGAACAGCTCGAGAAATTGCCGCAATTGAAAATAAACGGGTAACATATCCTCAAATTTCTCTGCCGGAGTCTATGGGTGATATTGCCAATCACACTTCAGTGACAATAATGGCCCCCGCCCTTTGTCCGAGATATGCCGCCAGCCTTATTTTCGATATTACCGTTGGCCCCTCTCCTTTTTGGCTTCAGGACCGCTTGGTTTCGGTAGGTTTAAAACCGATCAATAATATTGTGGATATTACCAACTTCGTGATGATGGAGACCGGCCAGCCGCTGCATGCCTTTGACTTTGACCGTCTTGCTGAAAACCGAATTGTGGTGCGAACGGCCCAGGAAAACGAAGCCTTTATAACCCTGGACGGGAAAGAACGCCTCCTTGATCCTGAAATGCTCATGATTTGCGATGGGAAAAAACCGGTGGCCATGGCAGGCGTCATGGGCGGACTGAATTCAGAAATTGAAGATACCACAACAAATATTCTTCTTGAAAGCGCGTATTTCGACCCGGTTTGCATTCGAAAAACCTCAAAAAAAACAGGCCTCAACACAGATGCATCTCACCGCTTCGAACGTGGCGTGGATCCCAACGGAACCATCACTGCATTACATCGGGCAACACAACTCATTGCTGACATCAGCGGCGGTAAATGTGTTAAAGGGGTCATCGATGAATACCCGCTTCCCTTTTCTGAAACAACCATCGATATAAGTACCCGGCGCTTAAACCGACACCTGGGCACCCGGCTGGATGCCTCCGCCATAGAAAAATATTTAACGTCCATTGAATTTGAAGTTAAAAAAATGGATGAGGACAAACTTCAGGTGACGCCACCTTCATGCAGGGTCGATATCAGAAGATTTGAAGATATTTCGGAAGAAATTGCCCGACTATTCGGCTACAATAACATCGAAACAACGTTTCCACTGATACCTGCCGAAGCCAGACATCCCGACAAAAAAATTGATTTAAGGGACCGAACAAAAGTGCTGATGACCGGTCTGGGATTCAGTGAAGCCATAAATTACAGTTTTATCAGCAGACAGTCATGCGACCATCTTGAACTTCCACCAGATGATCCTAAAAGAAAGATGATGGACATCCTCAATCCGATCTCTGAAGATCAGGCGGTTATGCGAACATCTCTCATCCCGGGTCTTTTTGAAACGATGAAGTTCAATATATCGGTACAAAATAAAAATCTTAAGATTTTTGAGATCGGCCATGTCTTTTTTCACACAGGCCAAAATGACCATCAACCTGATGAAGTTGAAATGCTGGCAGGGCTCTGGACAGGAACCAGGATCGATTCGACCTGGTCATCCAAGGAGATCCATTGTGATTTTTACGATATAAAAGGGGTGCTTGAAGAGCTCTTAAGAAACCTCGGAATTGTAAAAACAACCTTTACGCGGATGCCGCCGGAATTCTGCTTATATACAAGACCTGGATTTACGGCACGAATCCTTGATGAAAATGAACCCATAGGCCTTTTGGGAGAAGTCCATCCAAAAGTAATTCGAAATTTCGATTTGAAGCAAACGGCATTTATCTTTGAGATTAACTTCGACCGGCTCATTCATTTGGTTCCGAACGCGAAATCCGCCCTCCCTATCCCAAAATTTCCGGCAACATCAAGGGATATGACACTTATCATTGACAATGATATTGAAACGTATAAAATTATAAGAACCGTCGAAATGCTCAAAGAAAAACTGGTGGAACATATATATCTGTTTGATGTTTTTAGCGGGGGTCCGATTCCAAAAGGGAAAAAAAGTGTCTCCTTTAGAATAACCTATCGATCTCCAGAAGAAACCTTGGAAGATAACAAAGTGAATCATATTCATAAAACCATTACCAACCAGCTCATGAAAACGTTTGATGCAACCTTGCCGGCCGAATAGTTTTAGCCAAATTAAGCGTTTCAAAAAGTGACAGGAATATAACAAATTAATAATTATAGATAAATGATGGGGTGGGGAGTTTCGTTTGTAAAAACTTATTTATCAGCCTCCGGCTGGAGAGACAACACCTCGGAGAGCGAAATGGATAATCTTTTTTAAAAAAGCATTATCCATGGACCGATTCGACAAATAAAAACAACCCGACCCCTGAGATAAATATATATGGCTAAAATCACTAGTAGGTCTCATCCAATAGGTTTTTGTTAAAGCATTAAAATGCAAAGCGATACCCCCTATCAAAAAGAATTGCCGGACAAGCTTTACTTCAAGGTTGGAGAAGTCAGCTCGATTGTCGGTGTCCCGGCATATGTTCTAAGGTTTTGGGAGTCTGAGTTCAAAAAGATAAATCCCAAACGAACCTCCTCGGGCCAGAGGTTGTATAGAAAAAAAGATGTAGAGCTGATTCTGTGGATCAAGCATCTCTTATATGAAAAAAAATTCACCATTGAGGGCGCCAAACAACGATTAAAAACCAAGCCCACCGGTCAAATGGAAAAGCCTCCTACCGACATCCTCCAAGAAATCTGCACCGAACTTCAAAAAATCCGAGATCTTTTAGCCTGATCCGTCTCCCATCTTTGC